>NZ_JBCDMW010000013.1:0-168089 GCF_038433155.1 Luteococcus sp. H101 | reverse complement strand
CCCCCCCCCCCCCCCCCCCCCCCTACCCCCCCCCCCCCCCCCCCCTCCCCCCTCTCCCCCCCCCCCCCCCCCCCCCCCCCCCCCCCCCCCCCCCAGGCCGGGTGACCGGACGTCACAGAGTGTGGCAGAATTGGTCCGCCCCCAGCCCGGGTGGCGGAATGGCATACGCGGACGGCTCAAACCCGTCTGGTCTCACGACCGTAGGGGTTCGACTCCCCTCCCGGGCACAACTGGTGAATTCCCGTAGTCCTCGCCCACGGTTGAGGCATGTCTGGGAGACTGGGCATTGGGTAGAACCGCGACACGACGTAGTGTGAGCAAGAAACCAACGGTCAGACCATTGGGTTCCCCCGATTTTTGAACAGCACAACGCAAGGACGCACCGTGACCAACGAAGAAGAGAACAACAAGTCCCGTCCCCGCGTCCTGGTCGCCGAGGATGAGGCCCTGATCCGGATGGATCTCGTCGAGCTCCTCGGTGACGAGGGCTATGACGTGGTGGGACAGGCCGGTGATGGCGAGGAGGCCGTCGCGCTGGCCCGGGAACTGCAGCCCGACCTGGTGGTGATGGACGTCAAGATGCCGAAGATGGATGGCATCACCGCCGCCGAGCAGATCGCCGAGGAGCGGATTGCCCCCGTCGTGATGCTGACCGCCTTCAGCCAGCGTGACCTGGTGGAGCGCGCCCGCGAGGCCGGGGCCATGGCCTATGTGGTCAAGCCCTTCGACGCCTCCGACGTGGTGCCCGCCATCGAGATCGCGATCGGCCGTTTCCAGGAGATCCGTGCCGTCGAGGACGAGGTGGCCGATCTGGAGGAGCGGCTGGCCTCCCGCAAGGCCGTCGACCAGGCCAAGGGGATGCTGCAGGAAGGCCTGGGCCTCAGCGAGCCCGAGGCCTTCCGCTGGATCCAGAAGACCGCGATGGACCTGCGGATCAGCATGCGCGAGGTGGCCGAGAAGGTCATCGCCCAGGGCAAGGCCAAGAAGTAAGCACTGGGGGCATGCTGCCCCCAGACCCCCGGCATGGAGTGAGATTCTGCCCGGCAGTTCCACTTGGTGGGCTGCCGGGTTTCTCTTTTCTTGGAGTCGCTTCGCTCCGTCTGGTTTGTTCCGGGCAAGCGCACCGGCTCCTTCGTCGCCTGCTTGCCCGGGCTGCTCACGGCTCGTTCCTCACCGCTCGCAGCACGCTGGGGGCATGGTGCCCCCAGACCCCCGGCATGGAGTGAGATTCTGCCCGGCAGTTCCACTTGGTCGGCTGCCGGGTTTCTCTTTTCTTGGAGTCGCTTCGCTCCGTCTGGTTTGTTCCGGGCAAGCGCACCGGCTCCTTCGTCGCCTGCTTGCCCGGGCTGCTCACGGCTCGTTCCTCACCGCTCGCAGCGGACCCAGCCACGGTGGCCGAGCCTGTCGAGGCCTCTCAGGCCTGGCGCAGCAGACAGGTGATCCGGCCGGTGGCGGTGCGATTGCCCTGGTCATCGCTCAGTTCCACCTGGTAACTGGCCACACTCCGGCCACGGTGGATCGGCGTCGCGACGCCGTGCACCCGGCCCGCTGTGACGCCCCGGTGGTGGGTGATGTTCAGGTCAACCCCCACCGCGACCGCGTCCAGGGTGCGGGCATGCGCGTGCGCGGCCAGGGAGCCAAGGGTCTCCACCAGCGCCGCATTCGCCCCGCCGTGCAGCAGGCCGAAGGGCTGCGTGTTGCCCTCGACCGGCATCCGGGCCGCGACCCGCTCCGGGCCCAGCTCCAACAGCTCCACCCCCAGCTTGTCATCCAGCGGGCTGGTCAGGTCACGGGCCCAATCGGGCAGGTTCTCCCCATGCATGGCCGCCACCCTAGAGCAGCGAGCAGCGATTTTGTCGGTGGCGCCTACTAGAGTCGCTTGCGTGACTGACGACGTGACCGCTCGCCCCAAGCTCCTGCTGATCGATGGCCATTCGGTGGCCTATCGGGCCTTCTTCGCGCTGCCCGTCGAGAACTTCGCCACCAGCACCGGGCAGCACACCAATGCCGTCTACGGCTTCACGTCGATGCTGATCAACCTGCTGCGCGACGAGGCGCCCACCCACGCCGCAGTCGCCTTCGACCTGTCCCGGGTGAGCTTCCGAACCGAGAGCTACCCGGACTACAAGGGCACCCGGTCCGCCTCCCCGGAGGAGTTCAAGGGTCAGGTGGCCCTCATCCAGGAGGTGCTGACCGCCCTCAACATCCCCTTCGTCACCAAGGAGAACTACGAGGCCGACGACGTGATCGCCACGTTGTCCACCCAGGCCACCGCCCAGGGTTTCGAGACCCTCGTGGTCACCGGTGACCGGGACGCCATGCAGCTGGTGGATGAGCAGGTCACCGTGCTGTACCCGAAGAAGGGCGTGAGCGACCTGGCCCGGATGACTCCCTCGGCGGTGGAGGAGAAGTACCTGGTTCCACCGGCCAGTTATCCGGAGCTGGCGGCGCTGGTGGGGGAGACCAGCGACAACCTGCCCGGCGTGCCCGGCGTCGGCCCCAAGACGGCCGCCAAGTGGCTGGGCCAGTACGAAGGGCTGGAGAACCTGATCCGACGCGCGGACCAGGTGCCCGGCAAGGCCGGCCAGAGCTTCCGGGAGCACCTGGCCGACGTCCAGCGCAACCGGGAGCTGAATGCCCTGGTACGTGACCTGGAGCTGCCCGTCGGCCCGGCCGACCTGCAACGTCGGGACTGGAACCGGGAGGCCGTGCACGAGCTGTTCGACCAGCTGGAGTTCCGGGTGCTGCGGGACCGGCTGATCGAGACCTTCCCGGAGGACGAGGCCCCCGCCGAGGGAGGTTTCCAGCTGGCCGGGGAGATCCTGCAGCCCGGTGCGCTGGCCGGCTGGCTGGCCGACCACGGGCACGGCGAGGTCACCGGCATGGACATCGTCGGCCACTGGGGTTCCGGCAGCGGCGACATCACCGCCCTGGCCCTGGCCGCCGCCGACGGAGCCGCCTGCTGGTTCGGCACCGCGGACCTGCTGCCCGCCGACGACGCCGCGCTGGCCGCCTGGTTGGCGGACGGGGCGGTGTGCAAGGCGATCCACGAGGCCAAGGGGCCGATGCTGGCCGCCTGGGCCCGGGGCTGGGAGCTGCGCGGCGTCACTTGCGACACCCTGCTGGCCGCCTACCTGCTCAAGCCCGACCAGCGCACCTACGGCCTGGTCGACCTCACCCTGCGGCACCTCAAGCGGGAGCTGCGGGTCGACGTCGGGCAGGCCGACGAGCCGGCCGACCAGGAGTCCCTGTTCGAGCTGGGCGACGACGACTCCGGCAGCGAGGAGGCGGCGCAGGCCGCCATGGTGCGCGCCCGCGCCGTGATCGACCTGGCGCAGGCTCTCATCGCCGAGCTGGCGGCCCACGGCGGCGCCAGCCTGTTGGCGGAGGTGGAACTGCCACTGCTGGGCACCCTGGCCCGGATGGAGCGGCTGGGGATCGCCGTCGACGTGGACCACCTGGAGCGGCTGCGCAGCGACTTCGACGCCAAAGTGCTGGACGCGGAGCAGGCCGCCTACGAGACCATCGGCAAGAAGATCAACCTGGGTTCCCCCAAGCAGCTGCAGGGCGTGCTCTTCGATGAGCTGGACATGCCCAAGACCCGCAAGACCAAGAGCGGGTGGACCACGGACGCCGAGGCGTTGGAGGGGCTCTACGCCAAGACCGAACACCCCTTCCTGGAGCACCTGCTGGCCCACCGGGATGCCATCCGGCTGCGCCAGACCGTCGACGGCCTGCTGAAGAGCATCGCCGGCGACGGGCGGATCCACACCACCTATGTGCAGACCATCGCCGCCACCGGCCGGCTGAGCTCCACCGAGCCCAACCTGCAGAACATCCCGATCCGCACCGAGGCCGGCCGTCGGATCCGGGAGGTCTTCGTCGTCGGGCCGCAGCACGAGTGCCTGATGACCGCCGACTACTCCCAGATCGAGATGCGGATCATGGCGCACGTGTCCGGCGACGAGCAGCTGATCGAGGCCTTCCGCAGCGGGATGGACTTCCACTCGGTCACCGCCGCCAAGGTCTTCGACGTGCCCGCCGACGCGGTGACCGGGGAACAGCGCGCCAAGATCAAGGCGATGAACTACGGTCTGGCCTATGGGTTGAGCGCCTTCGGGCTGGCCAACCAGCTGGGGATCAGCAACAGCGACGCCAAGGCGTTGATGGAGGACTACTTCGCCAGCTTCGGCGGGGTGCGGGACTACCTGCAGGGCGTGGTGGCGCGGGCCCGCAAGACCGGCTACACCGAGACCCTGCTGGGCCGACGCCGCTACCTGCCCGACCTGAATTCCTCCAACCGGCAGCGACGGGAGATGGCCGAACGCGCCGCCCTGAACGCCCCGATCCAGGGATCGGCCGCCGACATGATCAAGGTGGCCATGCTGGACGTCGAGTCCGCGCTGGCCAGTCAAGGGTTGAAGAGCCGGATCCTGCTCCAGGTGCACGACGAGCTGGTGCTGGAGGTGGCCCAGGGGGAGCGCGAGGCCGTCGAGGCCCTGGTGCGGGACAAGATGGGTCACGCGATGGACCTCGACGTGCCGTTGGATGTCAGCGTCGGCACCGGCCGCAGCTGGCACGACGCCGCTCACTGAGTCAGGCGGCCAGCGGCTCCGCGTAGTAGACCACCCGGGAGTCCCAGAACTTGCGGGCCGCGTCCCAGTCCCAGCAGATCACGATGGCCAGCATCGGCTTGCCGCCGGTGTCGTAGACCGCAGTCGAGTTGGGGTCGTAGTCCTTGACCATCAGCTTGGTGGAGCTGGTGTAGCGGTAGCACAGGGTTTTGCCGGAGGCGTCGGTGAGCCGGATGATGTCGCCCTGCTTGAGCCCGGACTGCAGCGCATTGCCCAGGGCGCCACCCTTGTGGAAGGTGTGCGCGGTGAGCACCACCTTGCCCTTCCCGGAGCCCGGCTTGGGGCCGCCGTTGAACCAGCCAACGCTGAACGGCTGGCTGAAGGGCGGGGTGGCGATGCTGCCGTCGTCGGCCAGCCCCAGGCTGAGCACCGGCGAATCACTGGTGACCTGGCCCATGGTGACCTTGGTGGGCACCATCGGGGACATCTGTGTGGAGCAGCCCGCTGGCGCCGCACCCTTGGTGGCAGCAGAGTCCCCGTTGCTGCTGGCCGACGTCCCTGCCGCCCCGGAGCGGCTGGCGCTGCTCGACGCCGAAGCGCTCGACGTGGCACTGGCCGCGGAGGCGGAAGCGCTGGACGACGGTGAAGCGGGGGCCGGGGCGGTGGATGTGGGGGCGGCGGCGGGCTGACTGGGTTCGGCATCGCCCGGCGTGGCGCTGGTGCTGGCCGGGGCACCGGCATTCTGTCCCGACTCCAGCCCACGCCACCAGAAGACCAGGGCCACCAGCGCGAAGACCAGCGCCAGCACCGCCACCACCGGCCGATTACGTGGCATGGTTGAACCTCCCGTTGAACGCGGCAGGCCCCGAGCCCGGCCGTCCCAGCGAGCCTACCCAGCGTCGATGCACCCGAACGAAGGTCATGCGCAAACCCGGATTGACCCTTCAGCAGCCCGAAAGATAGGCTGTTGGGGCGCTGTGGTCTGCGCATCCTCGGACGGAGCAGGCTGTGCTCGTCGTGTCGTGTTCATTCGTCGGAACCTGGTTCCGGCCCGATCCTGGCCCGACGGAGGGCCACGGAGCATCCACGACACACAATTCCACTTACGGAGTCCTACTACATGACCTCCTCCACTGAGGCCTCTCCTCAGGTTGCCATCGACGATTTCGGTTCTCCCGAGGCCTTCATGGCCGCGATCGATGCCACCATCAAGTACTTCAACGACGGCGACATCGTCACCGGCACCGTCGTCAAGGTCGACCGTGACGAGGTTCTCCTCGACATCGGCTACAAGACCGAAGGCGTCATCCCCTCCAAGGAACTCTCCATCAAGCACGACGTCGACCCCTTCGAGGTGGTCAGCGTCGGTGATGAGATCGAGGCCCTGGTCCAGACCAAGGAGGACAAGGAAGGCCGCCTGATCCTGTCCAAGAAGCGCGCCCAGTACGAGCGCGCCTGGGGCACCATCGAGAAGATCAAGGAAGAGGACGGCGTCGTCACCGGCTCCGTCATCGAGGTCGTCAAGGGCGGCCTGATCGTCGACATCGGCCTGCGTGGCTTCCTGCCCGCCTCCCTGGTGGAGATGCGTCGCGTCCGCGACCTGCAGCCCTACGTCGGCCAGGAGCTCGAGGCCAAGATCATCGAGCTGGACAAGAACCGCAACAACGTGGTCCTGTCCCGCCGCGCCTGGCTGGAGCAGACCCAGAGCGAGGTTCGCCAGAACTTCCTCACCCAGCTGCAGAAGGGCCAGGTCCGCAAGGGCGTCGTGTCCTCCATCGTCAACTTCGGTGCCTTCGTGGACCTGGGTGGCGTCGACGGCCTGGTGCACGTCTCCGAGCTGTCCTGGAAGCACATCGACCACCCGTCCGAGGTCGTCGAGGTCGGCATGCCCGTCACCGTCGAGGTGCTGGACGTCGACATGGACCGCGAGCGCGTCTCCCTGTCGCTGAAGGCCACCCAGGAAGACCCGTGGCAGACCTTCGCCCGGATGCACCAGATCGGCCAGATCGTGCCCGGCAAGGTCACCAAGCTGGTTCCCTTCGGTGCCTTCGTGCGCGTCGAGGAGGGCATCGAGGGCCTGGTGCACGTCTCCGAGCTGGCCGAGCGCCACGTGGAGATCCCGGAGCAGGTCGTCACCGTCAACGACGAGGTCATGGTCAAGATCATCGACATCGACCTCGAGCGTCGCCGGATCAGCCTCTCGCTGAAGCAGGCCAACGAGGGTGTCGACATCGCCGCTGACGACTTCGACCCGTCGCTGTACGGCATGACCGCCAGCTACGACGAGAACGGCAACTACATCTACCCCGAGGGCTTCGATCCGGAGACCAACGAGTGGAAGCCGGGCTTCGAGGAGCAGCAGCGGGCATGGGAGGCGCAGTACGCCGAGGCCCAGGCCCGTTGGATGGCCCTGAAGAAGCAGGCCGAGGAGGCCGAGCAGGCCGACAAGAACGCTGCCGTGGAGTCCAGCTCCGCCGCGTCCTACTCCTCGTCGGCCCAGGCCGACGTCGAGCCGGAGGGTTCGCTGGCCTCCGACGAGGCGCTGCAGGCCCTGCGCGACAAGCTCTCGGGCGGCGCGAACTGACCCGCTGAGCAGCTTCGCTGAGCAACAGCCCAGGGGCTCCGACCACCAGGTCGGGGCCCTTGGCCTTTTCCCGGGCCTGCTGTCCGGCACCACCGCCTCACCCCCGGGGTGATCTTGGCTGGGAGCTGGCTGAAGCCGCCCCGAGCTGAAAGTTGGACGCCCGACCGGGGTTTACGCTCGGACTGTGTATCCCCCGATCTCCCCCCACGATCACGGGATGCTGCAGGTCAGCCATGGGCACCAGGTCTACTGGGAGTCCTCCGGCAATCCCTCCGGCATACCCGTCCTCTATCTCCACGGCGGCCCCGGCGGCGTTCTCCGGGATGGCTATCGACGCAAGTTCAACCCCGACGTCTATCGGATCATCGGCCTGCAGCAGCGCGGCGCCGGGCGCAGCACCCCCCATGCCGCGTCCCCCGAGCACGACCCGCAGACCAACACCACCACCCACCTGCTGGCCGACATCGAGGCCCTGCGCACCCACCTGGGCATCGACCGCTGGCTGGTGTGCGGCGTCTCCTGGGGTTGCACCCTGGCGCTGCACCACGCGCTGGCCCAGCCCGAGCACGTCCTCGGCCTGGTGCTGGTGGCCGTGACCACCACGAGCCCGGCGGAGGTGGCCTGGATCACCGAGGGCGTCCAGACGCTCTACCCGGAGGCCTGGGACCGGCTGGCTGGCCTGCTGGAGGAGCGCACCGACTGGCGGCGCGGCTCGCGCCCGCTGATCGACGCCCTGGCCGAGCAGCTGACCGGCGCCGGCCAGGAACTGCGCGCGGAGCTGGCCGTGGCGTGGATGGCCTGGGAGGACTCCCACATCCAGATCGGCCTGCCCGCCGAACAGCTGCGGCCCGTCGGGCTGTGCGAGCAGCCGATTGCGGAGCAGATTGCGTTGACCAGCCTGGTCAGCCACTACTGGACCCACCACGCCGCGCTGGATCCCGCCTGGGTGCCCGAGGGTGGGCTGCAGGGGCGGCTCGGGGAACTCGCCGGCCTGCCGATCTGCATGATCCACGGCCGACGCGACGTCTCCGGCCCGGTCAGCATCCCGTGGGCGGTCAAGGGCGCGCTGCCCGGGGCCGAGCTGCACATCGTCGAGTCCGAGGGCCACGGTGGTGAGCAGATGATGGAACTGTGGTGCCGGGCCACCGACTCCTGGGCCGCGCGGCAGGACTTCACCCTGGTCTAGGCTCGTCGGCATGATCAGGATTGGGCTCACCGGCGGCATCGCCTCGGGAAAATCGGCCGTGGGTGCCGAACTGACCAGACTGGGTGCGCTGGTGGTGGACTCCGACCAGCTGGCCCGCGACGTGGTGGTGCCAGGCAGCTCCGGCCTGGCCGCCGTCGTGGAGCGCTTCGGCGACGGTGTGCTGCAGCCCGACGGCAGCCTGGACCGGCCCGCCCTGGGCCGGATCATCTTCGGCGACGACCAGGCCCGTCGGGACCTGAACGCCATCATCCATCCCCGGGTGCGGGCCACGGCCCGGGCGATCGAGGACCTGGTGGATGACCCCTACCTGATCGTGGTGCACATGATCCCGCTGCTGGTGGAGACCGGGCAGGCCAACGCCTTCGACTCACTGGTGGTGGTGGATACCGACGAGGACACCCAGCGGGAGCGGCTGATGGCCCGCAACGGCCTCTCGGCCGACGAGGCCCAGGCCCGGATCGACGCCCAGGCCTCCCGCGCCGACCGGCTGCGGGTGGCGGACTTCGTGATCCGCAACGACGCCGGCCTGGCGGAGCTGGCCGAGCGCACCCACGCCGTCTGGCACGAGCTGCTCAAGCTGCGCGGCCAGCAGGGCGACGGCTGCGGCTGCTGATCTTTTGTCGGAGGCTGCTTGTAGCCTTCAGGACATGCGCGCAGTAGACGAGATCCAACGGGTGGTGGCCCCTTTCACCATGCAGGCCGGCTTCGAGCCGTCGGGGGACCAGCCGGCCGCCATCGACGAGCTGGAACGCCGGATCCGGGCCGGTGAGCAGGACGTGGTGCTGCTGGGCGCCACCGGCACCGGCAAGACCGCCACCGTCGGTTGGCTGACCGAACGGCTGCAGCGGCCGGTGCTGGTGATGCAGCCCAACAAGACCCTGGCGGCGCAGTACGCCAACGAGCTGCGTCAGTTCTTCCCGGACAATGCGGTGGAGTACTTCGTCAGCTATTACGACTACTACCAGCCCGAGGCCTATGTGCCGCAGACGGACACCTACATCGAGAAGGACTCGTCGCTGAACGAGGAGGTGGAGCGGCTTCGGCACTCCACCACGGCCTCGCTGCTCACCCGGCGCGACGTGATCGTGGTGGCCACCGTGAGCGCCATCTACGGCCTGGGCACGCCGGAGGAGTACGTGGACCGGATGGTCCGGCTGAAGGTGGGCCAGGAGTACGAGCGGGAGGCGCTGCTGCGGCGGCTGGTGGAGATCCAGTACGCGCGCAATGACCTGGCCGGCACCCGCGGCACCTTCCGGGTGCGGGGGGACACCCTGGAGGTCTTCCCGATGTATGAGGAGAATGCCGTCCGGATCGAGTTCTTCGGCGACGAGATCGAGGCGCTGAGCACCATGCACCCGCTGACGGGGGAGGTGCTGACCACGGACCAGGAGATGTACATTTTCCCGGCGACGCACTATGTGGCCGGCCCGGAGCGGATGGAGCGGGCCATCGTCGGGATCGAGGCCGAGCTGGCTGGCAGGCTGGACGAGCTGCACAAGCAGAACAAGCTGCTGGAGGAGCAGCGGTTGCGGATGCGCACCAACTACGACATCGAGATGATGCGCCAGATTGGCACCTGTTCCGGGATCGAGAACTACTCCCGGCACATGGACGGCCGCCAGGCCGGCGAGCCGGCGCACACCCTGCTGGACTTCTTCCCGTCGGACTTCCTGCTGGTGATCGACGAGTCCCACGTCACAGTGCCGCAGATCGGTGGGATGTACGAGGGCGACGCCAGCCGCAAGCGCACCCTGGTGGAGCACGGTTTCCGGCTGCCGAGCGCGCTGGACAACCGGCCGCTGCGCTTCGAGGAGTTCGTGGAGCGGATCGGGCAGACCGTCTACCTGTCCGCCACCCCCGGCGACTACGAGATGGCGCGCTCCGACGGCTTCGTGGAGCAGATCATCCGGCCCACCGGCCTGGTGGACCCGGAGATCATCGTCAAACCCACCAAGGGGCAGATCGACGACCTGATGGGCGAGATCACGCTGCGGGCCGCCAAGGACGAGCGGATCCTGGTCACCACGCTGACCAAGAAGATGGCCGAGGACCTGACCGACTACCTGATGGAGAACGGGGTGCGCACCCGCTACCTGCACTCCGAGGTGGACACCCTGCGCCGGGTGGAGCTGCTGCGCGAGCTGCGGATGGGGGAGTACGACGTGCTGGTGGGCATCAACCTGCTGCGCGAGGGCCTGGACCTGCCCGAGGTGAGCCTGGTGGCCATCCTGGACGCCGACAAGGAGGGCTTCCTGCGCTCCGACCGGTCCCTGATCCAGACCATCGGCCGCGCGGCCCGCAATGTCGACGGCCAGGTGCACATGTACGCGGACAAGATCACCCCGTCGATGGAACGGGCGATCGACGAGACCAATCGCCGCCGGGCCAAGCAGATTGCCTACAACACCGAGCACGGGATCGACCCGCAGCCGCTGCGCAAGAAGATTGCCGACATCACCGACATGCTGGCCCGCGAGGATGCCGACACCAGGGCCCTGGTGGACAAGGCCCAGCCCAAGGGCCGCAAGCCCAGCTCTCCGGTGCCCGGGGTGGCGGACAAGGCCCGCGGGCTGGACACGTCGACGATGGCGGTCAGCGAGCTGGCGGACCTGGTGCAGGAGCTCACCGACCAGATGCACACGGCCGCCACGGAGCTGCAGTTCGAGTTGGCGGCCCGGCTGCGCGACGAGATCGGGGACCTGAAGAAGGAGCTGCGGGCCATGATCGAGGCCAACAAGTAGCTGGGGCCGACGACAGAGCCCCGCCCACCAGTGGTGGGCGGGGCTCTGCGGTGCAGGGGAGAACGGGGCTCAGTGCATCGCCTCGATCTCCTCCTCGGTCATGCCACGGGTCTTCATCAGGCTGGCCACCGTGGTCAGGATCAGGGTGGCCACGATCACGCCCAGGCTGACCTCGATGTTGATCTCGGCCCAGCTGCCCACCAGGTGGTAGTGGTGCGCGGCGTGCAGCACCAGCTTGATGCCGATGAAGCCGAGGATCACCGACAGGCCGATCGGGAGGTAGACCAGCTTGGTGAGCAGGCCGCCGATCAGGAAGTACAGCTGGCGCAGGCCCATCAGGGCGAAGACATTGGCGGTGAAGACCAGGTAGGGCTCCTGGGTCAGGCCGTAGATGGCCGGGATGGAGTCCAGCGCGAACAGGATGTCGGTGGAGCCCAGCGCCACGATCACCAGGAACATCGGGGTGAACAGCTTCTTGCCGTCGATCTTCACCAGGCTCTTGGTGCCCTGCCATTCGTCGACGAAGGGCAGCGTGCGCTTGACCCAGCGGATCAGCATGTTCTCCGTGGCCTCGTCGTCATGGTCATGCTGGAAGTAGTCCTTCACCAGATCCAGCGCGGTGTAGAGCAGGTAGGCGCCGAAGATGAAGAAGACCCACGCGGCGGCCTCGATCATGGACTTGCCCAGCGCGATGAAGATGCCGCGGAAGACCAGGGCCAGGATGATGCCCACCAGCAACGCATACTGCTGCAGGTGCCGGGGCACCTTCATCTTGGCCATGATGATGATGAAGATGAACAGGTTGTCCAGACTGAGGCTGTACTCGGTCAACCAGCCGGCGAAGAACTCCTTGCCGTACTGCGGGCCGGAGAAGTAGGTCACGCCGATCCCGAACAGGATCGCCAACCCGACGAAGACGCCGACGAAGATGCTGCATTCCTTCATCGACGGCTCGTGCGGCTTGCGGCCGATCACGAAGATGTCCACGAGGAGCACGGCGCTCATCACGCCAATGGTGATCAACCACGTGTAGAGATGAATATTCATCCAGACCCTTTCCAGGTGTGCAGGGATTGCTGGAGGTCTCTTCCGCCACATTCGTGGCCGCAGGCCGGACACCCTGGCGGGGCGTCGTGATGACGACTCTGCTGATTGGGGAGTACTCCCCTCCAGAGACAATTGTCACATGGACGGCGCGGATGCACCCAATCACCGCGGGAAATCGGTGGGGCCAACCCGCTGCTCTCAGGGGCCCAGCAGGGCCAGCGGGACCACCGCCACGCCGTCGGCGCGCCGGTAGCTGTGGGTGCCGGTGGTGACCACAACCAGGTCCACCACATCGCCCGGTAGCTGGTCCCGGAGCCAGTGCAAGTGTCTGACATCGGAATCCGTGGCGTCTGCGCTGAGCTTGACCTCGATCCCGAGGACCTGCCCCTCGTCGCCCTCCACCACGAGATCCACTTCATGGTCTCCATTCCTGGTCCGCAGGTGTCCGACGCGTGCTTGTGAGCGTTGAGCCATGACCCGGATGGAGAGCGTCACCAAGGCCTCGAAGAGTGGCCCGAACAAGTGAGCTCCCTTGGGGGACAGCAGGGTTCGAGCCGGGACATTGAGCAGTCGTGCAGCCAGAGCCGGGTCGGCCAGATGGTGTTTCGGGGCCTGTTGCAGCCGGGCCATTGGACTCCGACTGTGACTCCAGCCAGGTAGCGGATCCAGCAGCCAGAGCTGGGTCAGATGGTCTCGGTAGGCGATGGTGGTGGATTTGGCTGGCTGAGACCCGTCGCCAGCCGTGGTCAGGTCAAGCATCTTGCTGTAGGCCGTTGTCGTCGCTGTGGCAGCCGCGTAGGCGTTCAACCAGCGACGCAGAGTCTCGGGGCGTCTCACGGTCAAGCCGAGGTCGGGCAGGTCCCGGTCAATCACACGGAGGAGGTAGGCATCCAGGTGTGCGGGTCGCAACCGCGGCGGCTGATTCATGATGCCGGGAAAGCCGCTGTCCGTGATCGCATGCGCGTAGTCCGTCAAGTTGACGGATGTCGTGCCGAGGATGTCCTCGGCCTTGCCTGCCAGCAGGTCATCGAACGAGATGCTGGGCGTGGTATTCGCCCGCTCGTGGAATGCCATGGGCCGCATCCGGAGAGACAGGATACGGCCGGCCCCGCTGTGAGTCCCAGCAGCATCCCGTGGTGTCGCGCTTCCAGTCAGCAGGAAACGGCCCGGAGGGGCCCCATGATCCACAGCCCGTCGAATGCGGTCCCAGACCTCCGGAGCCCGCTGCCACTCATCCAGGAGAATCGTGCCCGGAGGTGTCGCCTGGAAGGTTGGATCTCCTGCCAAGCGTTGCCGGTGGCTGTCCTGATCCAGAAAATAGGCCGTGGTGCACCGACGTTCTGCGGTGGCCGTCTTGCCGACTCCCTTGGGGCCGTCCAGGGCCAGGGCAGGGGCCATGGCGAGCAGGTCATCCAGCTCATCATCGACGGTTCGGCGACGGTATCCCATGCCGTCTACGCTACCTTTAGCAGAAGAGTTACGCTACCTTTAGCAGAAGAGTTACGCTACCTTTAGCACGGCCTTGTGGGCTGGTTGCAGAGCCCACCAGCCGCGCTGGCGCCACTCGTCGAGGTGGGGTCGTTCCGCCCCAGCGTGGTGGGCTTCCCGTGACCGGGCCAGACCACCGTGTCGTCGTCGAAGACGTCGAAGAGTTGGCTGGTCACGCCGTCCAGCAGGCTGGTGAAGTCCTCGGGGCTGCCGGTCTTGCCGACGCCGCCGGGGGAGAGCAGCGGGCGACGATCAGATGCGGTCGCGCTCGTCGACGGGGAGAGAACGGTATGTCTGCCACGCAGCGAGCAACTCATCTGGTGAACCGCCTGGACGGTCGGCGTGCCAGGCTCGAGTGAAGCGGTTGTACTCGAACTGCTCGCCGATCGACGTGCCACCCTGGTCGCGGGTGCCGCGGTAGTGCTCAAGCGCATCATTCAGAGTCTGGTTGCCGTCGGTTGCGGCAAAGAACTCCCGCATGGCGGCGTCGAAGTGGAAACCTTCACCCACCTGAGCGACGAACCAAGCGCGGACGAGCTGGCTGCATCGCTGGCCGCGAGGGATGATCGTGTCACCGGTGAGCGGGCCCGAGAGCTGCGCTGCGACGAGAACTCGAGGTGAGGCTGGTTCGTCGAAGGGGAGGCCGTCGAGTGCGGCGGCAATCCGCTGCGTGAGCAGTGCTTTGCTCCCGGTTGCGCGGATCCCCAGCGTGTGGGCGAAATCGATGAGCTCATCCTTGAGCCAGTACCACCGCAGGAACTCGTCTCCCGTGAGGTCTTGGGTGAGCGAGGGGCGAGGGTCGTGTGCGTCCATCACTCTTGCTCCGTCGACGTGGCCGCGCCGGCACGCCGAACCGGGCGAAGATCCAGCCCCCCGATGTGGGCAAAGTCATCGGGGTTCGCGGTGTGCAGCGGGATGTCTTGCGAGATCGCCACCGCGGCAATGAGAGCGTCATACCCACGCGCGGCCGGCTTGCGCCCCGAGGCGCGCAGGGATGCCGCCACTGCGCCAAAGGCACGTGCAGCAGCGGCGTCGAAGGGGAGGGGATCGAACGATGCCTCCGCCAGTTGCAGCACCTGCTGCCGACGTGCTCGTTCTGACGGGTCGGTGGAGACAAGCGGACCGACGGACAGCTCCGCGAGAGTGATCGTGCTGATGATCGGCACCTCAGGGAGGTCATCGGGAGAAACGCGGGCGAGGTCGATCACGAGATTCGTGTCGAGGAGGCCAGTGCCCTCTGTCGCGGTCACAGCGACCAGTCCAGCATGTCGTCGACGTCGTGCCGGAACTGCTCACTGTCAATCGGGGGGAGTGTCGCCCACCGCTTCAGCAGTTGGTCCCGGTGCAGTGGAGTGCGGCGCAGGGGTACGACCTCAGCCACGGGCTCGCCGTCCTTGGTGACCACGACGCTCTCACCCTGCTGCACTCGCCTCAGCAGGGCGGCACTGTTGTTGCGCAGATCGCGAACGGGGACACTCATGTACGGATCGTATCACCCGTGATACGGGTTGGCCTGTCACCAGCCGCGCTGGCGCCACTCGTCGAGGTGGGGCCGTTCCGCCCCCAGCGTGGTGGGCTCCCCGTGACCCGGCCAGACCACCGTGTCGTCGTCGAAGATGTCGAAGAGCTGGCTGGTCACGCCGTCCAGCAGGCTGGTGAAGTCCTCGGGGCTGCCGGTCTTGCCGACGCCGCCGGGGAACAGGGAATCGCCGGTGAACAGCTGCACCGGGGACGCGTCGGGACGGACCACGACGGTGATCGAGCCGGGGGTGTGGCCCACCAGCCCGATGATTCCGAAGCGGTGCTGGCCCAGGGCCAGCTGGTCGCCGGTCCACAGTGGTTCGCAGGGCACGCCGGTGGCGGCGGTGATCGCCTCCGCGTCGGGACGTCCGCAGACGGTCTGTGCGCCCGTGGCGCCGGCCAGCTCGGCCAGGGCGCCGATGTGGTCGTGGTGACGGTGGGTGGTGAGGATGGTCTCCACGGTCACGTCGGCCACCAGCTCCCGCAGCACGTCGGGCTCGGCGGCGGCGTCCACCAGGAGGGCGCGGCCCTCGGCGTCACTCACCAGGTAGGCATTGTTGGACATCGGACCCACCGCCACGTGGCGCAGGGTGAGGCCGGGAGCCAGGTGGACGGTCTTGATCTCGGGCATCACAACTCCGGAAGGGTCAGGCCGTCGGCGCCCCCGAGCGAGTCGGCGGGGCCGCGGCTGGTGAGCCAGCCGAGCAGGCTGGCGTCGGTGCCATGCACCAGATGGGCTTCGTGGCCGGCCGGTGGCGGTGCCCCGATGGTGGCCTGGAAGCCGGAATCGCTCATCAGGTGCAATGCCGGGAAGTCCGGCCGTTCGCCGATCCGTTGGCAGTTCCACTCCAGCAGCCAGCGGGCGATGTCGGCGTCCACGTGGGCGGCGGTGAATCCGTGGTCCAGGTCGATCCGGTGCAGCACCACCTCGTTCAGCCGGGCCACCATCAGGTGCGGGGCCGGCATCCGGAAGCAGGGGCCCAGCTCCACCACGTCGACCCGGCCGGATTCGGTCAGCCGGGTGAAGGCCTGGTTGAGCTGACCGGCCGAGGTGTCCAGGTCAATCTGCAGCTCCAGCGGCGCGCGGCGGGAGCCCACTTCCAGGTCCCGTCGCCGTTGGCGGGGGCTGGGGTAGAGCGGAGTGGGACGGTTGCCCAGTAGGCCCTCCACCACCTGCCGCATGGCGTCGGCATTGCGGGCCAGGTGGGTGGCAACGTGTGCCCGGGTCCAGCCGGGCAGCCGGCTGGGCTGCTGCCAGTCCTCGTCGGGGATGGAGATGGTGTCCCCCAGCAGCGCCTGGGTGGCCTCCAGCTTGCGTCGACGCAGGGTGGCCGTCGTCGCGCTGACCGGCAGCGGCAGCGGCGCCGGAGGCTCGGAAGTCATGGCACCAACCTAACCAACCGGGCAGGGCAAAGCCACCAGTGTGGACCCCGCCGGAACGTGCTGCGAAAAAACTGTCGGTGGCGCGTTCTACTCTGGACGACGTGAATGACCGACTGATCGTCCGAGGTGCCCGCGAGCACAACCTGCGCAATGTCTCGCTGGACCTGCCGCGTGATGCGCTGATTGTGTTCACCGGCCTGTCCGGCTCCGGCAAGTCCTCGCTGGCCTTCGACACCATCTTCGCCGAGGGGCAGCGGCGCTATGTGGAGTCGCTGAGCGCCTATGCCCGGATGTTCCTGGGGCAGATGGACAAGCCGGACGTCGACTTCATCGAGGGGCTGTCCCCGGCGGTGTCGATCGACCAGAAGTCCACCAGCCGCAATCCACGCTCGACGGTGGGCACCATCACGGAGGTCTACGACTACCTGCGCCTGATGTTTGCCCGGATCGGGCACCCGCACTGCCCGCAGTGTGGCGGGCCGATCAGCCGCCAGACACCGCAGCAGATCGTCGACCGGCTGATGGCCCTGGAGGAGGGCACCCGCTTCCAGGTGCTGGCCCCGGTGGTGCGCGGCCGCAAGGGGGAGCACGTCGACCTCTTCCGGCAGCTCTCGGCCGACGGCTACAGCCGCGTGCGGGTGGACGGCCAGGTGCACCAGCTGACCGACCCGCCGACGCTGGACAAGCAACGCAAGCACGACATCGACGTGGTGGTGGACCGGGTGGCGGTCAAGGAGTCCGCCAAGCGACGGATCACCGACTCCATCGAGACCGCGCTGCGGCTGGCCCAGGGTGTGGTGGGGGTGGACTTCGTCGACCTGGACGCCAAGGACCCCAAGCGGGAACGGCGCTATTCGGAGAGGATGGCCTGCCCCAATGAGCACGACATCTCGATCGAGGAGCTGGAGCCCCGGCAGTTCTCCTTCAACGGTCCGTGGGGTGCCTGCCCGGCCTGCACCGGCCTGGGCACCACGCACGAGGTGGATCCGGACCTGGTGGTGCCGGACCGGGGCAAGTCCCTGGCCGACGGGGCGATTGCGCCCTGGGCCAATGCGCACGTCGCGGCGCACTACGAGCACGTCTTCGACTCGCTGGCCAAGCAGCACGGCTTCAGTGTCCGGACCCCGTGGCAGGACCTGCCCGCCGCCGCCCAGGCGGTGCTCCTGCAGGGCGCCGGGGATCCGGTCTACGTCTCCTACCGCAACCGCTTCGGCCGCACCCGCACCTTCACCCAGAACTACGAGGGCGTGCTGCGCTATGTCCGGCGTCGCTTCGACGAGGCGGAGACCGACTCGGCCCGGGACCGTTGGGGCGGCTACCTGCGGGAGGTGCCCTGCCCGACCTGCGGCGGGGCGCGTCTCAAGCCCACCTCGCTGGCGGTCACCGTCGGCGGCAAGAACATCGCGGAACTGTCCGACCTGTCCATCCGGGAGGTTTCGGACTTCCTGGCCGGCCTGGAGATGACCCCGCGGGAGTCGCAGATTGCGGAGCGGCTGGTCAAGGAGATCAACGAGCGGCTGCGCTTCCTGCTGGACGTGGGCCTGGAATACCTCACCCTGTCCCGCTCTGCTGGCACCCTGTCCGGCGGCGAGGCACAGCGGATCCGGCTGGCCACCCAGATCGGCTCCGGCCTGGTGGGCGTGCTCTACGTCCTCGACGAGCCATCGATCGGCCTGCACCAGCGGGACAACCAGCGCCTGATCGAGACCCTGAAACGGCTGCGGGACCTGGGCAACACGCTGATCGTCGTGGAGCACGACGAGGACACCATCCGGGTGGCGGACTGGACCGTCGACGTGGGCCCCGGTGCCGGGGAGCACGGCGGGCACGTGGTGGTCTCCGGGCCGGTCAGCCAGTTGCTGGCCAGCGAACAGTCCATCACCGGCGCCTACCTGTCGGGCCGACGCTCCATCCCCCTGCCCGCCACCCGTCGGCCCGCCACCGGGCGGGCGGTGACGGTGCACGGTGCACGCCAGAACAACCTGCGGGAGGTGGACGTCGCCTTCCCGTTGGGGCAGTTCGTCGCGGTCACCGGGGTGTCGGGCTCCGGCAAGTCCTCGCTGGTCAACGGCATCCTCTACACGGCGCTGGCGCAGCGGCTCTACAAGGCCAAGGCGGTGCCGGGCAAGCACCGATCGATCAGCGGGATGGAGCACATCGACAAGATCATCCACGTCGACCAGTCGCCGATCGGGCGGACCCCGCGCTCCAACCCGGCCACCTACACCGGCGTCTTCGACAAGGTGCGGGCCCTGTTCGCGTCCACCCCGGAGGCCAAGGTGCGCGGCTACCAGCCGGGCCGGTTCAGCTTCAACATCAAGGGCGGCCGGTGCGAGCACTGCATGGGCGACGGCACCATCAAGATCGAGATGAACTTCCTGCCCGACGTCTACGTCCCGTGCGAGGTCTGCCACGGAGCGCGGTACAACCGGGAGACCCTGGAGGTGCACTACAAGGGCAAGACCATCGCCGAGGTGCTGGACATGCCGATCGAGGATGCCGCGGAGTTCTTCGGGGCCATCAGCGGCATCTCCCGCCACCTCAAGACCCTGGTGGAGGTGGGGCTGGGCTATGTCCGGCTGGGTCAGCCGGCCACCACCCTGTCTGGCGGCGAGGCGCAGCGGGTGAAGCTGGCCACCGAACTGCAACGTCGCTCCACCGGCCGCACCATGTACGTGCTGGACGAGCCCACCACCGGCCTGCACTTCGAAGACATCCGCAAGCTGCTGGGAGTGCTGGACAAGCTGGTTGACCAGGGCAATTCCGTGGTGGTGATCGAGCACAACCTGGACGTGATCAAGACCGCGGACCACGTGATTGACATGGGCCCGGAGGGCGGCTCCGGCGGCGGTCTGGTGGTGGCCGAGGGCACCCCGGAACAGGTCGCGGCCTGCGCCGAGAGCTACACCGGGCAGTTCCTGGCGCCGATCCTGAAGGGGCGCGAGGTCCCGGTGGGGGAGGTCACCGAGGCGCTGGTGGAAGCACCCGTCGCCACGAAGGCGGCGGCCAGGAAGACCACGGCCAAGAAGACGACCGCGAAGAAGGCCACGGCCAAGAAGACGACCGCGAAGAAGTCGGCGGCCAAGCGCTGACTGTGCTGGCCGGGACTCGACGGCCGCCCGTCACCAGGTCCAGGACCCCTCGACTGGCGGCCGCGTCTTGCGGGTCGTCGGCTCAGGCGCTGACGTTGACGGTGTCGCCCGCCAGCGTGGCGGTGGCCTTGCCCAGGCCCGCGGTGGCGGGGCCGCTCAGCCGTGAGCCATCGGCGGCGGAGAAGCGGGAGTTGTGGCAGGTGCACACGATCTCCGCCTTCTCCACCTGGCTGACCTTGCAGCCGGCGTGCGGGCAGAGCCGGGTGAAGGCCTTGTACTGCCCCGCGGTGGGCTGGCTGACGACGAAGTTGGAGTCCTCGATGATCTTGGCGCCGCCCACCGGCACGTCGGCGGCCTTGACCGATGTCGGGCCGGCCTTGACCTCTTCTGGCTTCGAGCAGCCGACCAGCGCACCCGCCCCGGTGGCGGCACCGGCCGCCAGGCCGGCGGTCTTCAGGACATCACGGCGGGAAGGGCTCATCATCTACTCCTAGTGCTTGGGCGTTGCCCCAAACCTACCCGTCGCTGACGGTGATCGTGTCTCCCTTCACCGTCGCGGTGGCCGCGGTCAGTCCCCGGTCCGCCGGGCCGCTCAACCGGGCCCCATCCGCGGCGGAGAACCGGGCGCCGTGGCAGGTGCAGATGATCTCGGCCTTCTCCACCTTGCTGACATCGCAGGCGGCGTGCGGGCAGGTACGGCTGAAGGCCTTGTACTGGCCGGCGGCGGGCTGGCTCACCACATACCGCGAACCCTCGATGATGGTCGCGCCGCCCACCGGCACATCGGCCGCCTTGACCTCGGCCGGGCCGGCCGCCACCTCCTCCGGGCTGGAACAGCTGGTCAGGGCAGTCGCGCCGGTGGCGGCGCCGGCCGCCAGACCCGCGGTCTTCAGCACGTCACGTCGGGTGGGCTTCATTGCTTCTCCTCACTCCTGGGGGCAGTGGGGACCAACCTAACCGACGCGCTCCCGGGCGTCGGCTCCCGGGGTCGCTCGGTCCGGGACGCCGCGGGCGCTTCCTGTCAGAGCCCCCTCCTAGACTGGCCCGCATGGCCGACCCGTCCACCTATCGCCCCAAGCCGGGGACCATCCCCACCGATCCCGGGGTCTACCGGTTCAGCGACGCGCACGGCCAGGTGATCTACGTCGGCAAGGCCAAGAACCTGCGGCAGCGGCTCAACTCCTACTTCGCGGACCCGGCCAACCTGCACTTCCGCACCCAGACCATGGTGCGCACCGCCGCCAAGGTGGAGTGGACAGTGGTGCAGAACGAGTTGGAGAGCCTGCAGCTGGAATACACCTGGATCCAGCAGTACGACCCGCGCTTCAACGTGAAGTACCGCGACGACAAGTCCTATCCCTGGCTCTGCCTGACCTGGTCCGACGAGTACCCGCGGGTCTTCGTCGGCCGGGGCAGCAAACGCAAGGGCTACCGCTACTTCGGGCCCTTCGGTCAGGCGTGGGCCATCCGGGAGACCGTCGACGCCCTGCTGCACGTCTTCCCGATGCGCTCCTGCAGCAATGGGGTCTTCAACAATGCCAAGGCGGCCGGCCGTCCCTGCCTGCTGGGCTACATCGGCAAGTGCTCCGCCCCGTGCGTCGGCAGGATCAGCCCCGAGGACCACCGGGAGCTGGTGGAGGACTTCGCCAGCTTCATGGCCGGACGCACCGGGCAGCTCACCCGCAAGCTGGAACGGCAGATGCTCGAGGCCTCTCGGGAGCTGGAGTTCGAGAAGGCGGCGGTGCTGCGGGACTCCCTGGCCGCGCTGAAGCAGGCCACCGAGCGGAATGCCATCGTGTTGGCCGACGGCACGGACGTCGACGTGATTGCCCTGGCTGAGGACCCGCTGGAGGTGGCGGTACAGATCTTCAATGTCCGGGCCGGCCGGGTGCGTGGCGAACGCGGCTGGGTGGCGGACCGGGCCGACGATGCCGGCACCGAGGAACTGGTGGAGCAATTCCTGCTGCAGATCTATGCCGACGCGGCGGCGGCCGACACCGAGCTGGCCAGCCACATCCCCAAGGAGATCCTGGTGCCGGTGATGCCCGCCTCGGGCGACGTGATGGCCCAGCTGCTGCGGGAACAGCGCATGGCCAATGTGAACCTGCACGTGCCGCAGCGCGGGGACAAGAAGGTCCTGCTGGACACCGTCGCCCGCAATGCCCAACAGGCGCTGCAACAACACAAAATGAAGCGGGCCAGCGACCTGTCCACCCGCAACCGTGCCCTGGAGCAGCTGCAGGAGACCCTGGAGCTGCCCACGGCCCCGCTGCGGATCGAGTGCTATGACATCTCCCACCTGCAGGGCACCGAGGTGGTGGGCTCGATGGTGGTCTTCGAGGACGGGCTGCCGCGCAAGAGCGAGTACCGGCGCTTCATCATCAAGTCCTTCGACGGCTCCGATGACCTGCGGGCCATGCGGGAGGTCCTGACCCGCCGGTTCAAGCGACTGCTGGATGACCGGGCCAGCATGAGCGCCGAGGCGGAGGGCGGCCCGGTGCTGGTGGACGCCACCACCGGTGCTCCACGCAAGTTCGCCTATGCCCCGCAGCTGGTGGTGGTGGACGGTGGCGCGCCCCAGGTGGCCGTCGCCGCCGAGGTGCTGCAGGAGCTGGGGCTGGCCGACGAGATCGCGCTGTGTGGGCTGGCCAAGCGGTTGGAGGAGGTGTGGATCCCGGACGACGAGTACCCCCTGATCCTGCCCCGCAGCTCGGAGGGGCTCTACCTGCTGCAGCGCCTGCGCGATGAAGCCCACCGTTTCGCCATCACCCATCACCGCGGCCGGCGCAGTCACGCCATGGTGGAGTCGGTGCTGGACGAGGTGCCGGGGCTGGGGGAGACCCGACGCAAGGCCCTGCTGAAGCACTTCGGCAGTCTGCGGAAACTACGGGCGGCCGGTGCGGAGGAGATCGCGCTGGTGCCCGGCTTCGGCCCCAAGCTGGCGCAGAATGTCGTCGACGCGCTGGGCGGCCAGCAGACGGGCGAGGCGATCAACATGACCACGGGTGAGGTGACTCCGCAATAATGGGCCCCGTGAGCACACCGAGCAGCGCCCAGACCGACGTCGTCAACCCCCGCCTGGTGATCATCACCGGGCTGTCCGGGGCGGGACGGCGCACCGCCGCGCATGCCATGGAGGACCTCGGTTGGTATGTGGTGGACAACCTGCCGCCGGCGCTGCTGTTCAACCTGGTGGACCTGGCCCGGCGCAACCGGATCGAGAAGCTGGCCGTGGTGCTGGACGTGCGCAGCCGCACCCAGTTCGACCAGCTGGGCACCATCTTCGCCCAGCTGGCGGAGCAGGGGATCGAGACCGAGATCCTCTACCTGGAGGCCGACGATGCGGCCATCGTGAAACGGCAGGAGTCCACCCGTCGGCCCCTGCCGCTGCAGGGCGACGGCCGGCTGATGGACGGGATCACCAAGGAACGCGCCATGCTGTCCACCCTGCGGGCCTCGGCGGACCTGGTGGTGGACACCACCAACATCAACGTGCACCAGCTGGGTGCCCGGGTGGCGCACGCCTATGGTGGCGACGACGGTGACCGGATCCGGGTGGCAGTGATGAGCTTCGGCTTCAAGAACGGCCTCCCGCTGGATGCGGACCTGGTGCTCGACGTGCGTTTCCTGCCCAACCCCCACTGGGTACCGGAGCTGCGGCCCCAGACCGGCCTGTCCGAGGCGGTCAGTGGCTATGTGCTGGCCCAGGACGGCGCCCTGGACTTCCTGGGCAAGCTGGAGGGCCTGTTCGAGACCATGGCCCCGGGCTACATCCGGGAGGGCAAGCGGCAGGTGACGGTGGCCATCGGCTGCACCGGCGGCAAGCACCGCTCCACCGCCATGAGCGAGGAGTTCGGCCGACGGCTGCGGGAGCGCGGGATCACCGTGACGGTGATGCACCGAGATCTGGGCAAGGAATGACCGCGGCACGGCGCCCGATCCGGGGGGAGACCCAGTACGGCCCCGCGGTGACCGCCCTGGGCGGCGGGCATGGCCTGTCCGCCAGTCTGAGCGCCCTGCGCCGGGTGACGGATCGACTGACCGCCGTCGTCACCGTCGCCGACGACGGGGGGTCCTCGGGCCGGCTGCGTGGCGAGTTCGACTGCCTGCCGCCCGGGGACCTGCGGATGGCGCTGGCCGCGCTGTGCGGCGACGACCACTCCGGCCGGCAGTGGGCCGACGTGCTGCAGTCCCGCTTCGGCGGCGGGGGCCCGCTGGGTGGGCATGCCGTCGGGAACCTGCTGATCCTGGGCCTGTGGCAGCACCTGGAGGATCCGGTGGCGGGCCTGGACCAGGTGGGGGAGTTGCTGCGCACCCGGGGCCGGGTGCTGCCGATGTCGCTCACCCCGCTGACCATCGCCGCGGACGTGATCGGGCTGGACCCCACCCGCCCGGACGAGACCTGCACCCTGTCCGGTCAGGCCACCGTCGCGAAGACCCGGGCCGAGGTGCAGAAGATCCGGCTGGAGCCGCAGGACGCGGCCGCCTGCCCCGACGCGCTGGAGGCGATCGCGGAGAGCGACTACGTGGTGCTGGGGCCCGGCTCCTGGTTCACCTCGGTGCTGCCGCACCTGCTGGTGCCGGAGCTGGCCCGGGCCATCGCCGAGTCTCCGGGTAAGCGGATCCTGACCCTGAACATCGCCTCGGCCGACGAGACCGACGGGTTCAGCGCCTCCCGGCACATCGAGCTGCTGGCCGAGCATGCGCCGAGTCTGCGGCTGGACGTGGTGATCGCGGACCAGAGCTTCGCCGACGAGCACCTGGACACCTATGTCCGCTCCCTCGGTGGGGAGTTGGTGGTGGCCGACGTGGCCATGCGGGACGGCTCCGCGCGGCACGACCCGCTGCGGCTGGCGTCGGTCTATGCGGATGTGATGGGCTGCTGAGGATCTGCCGCGGGGATGCCCGCGCGGCGCGAGGCGTGGTTGAATCTCTGTCTTGCCGGGCATTCCTGCCGGGCTGGGGAAGGAGGCCGCTGGATGGCCATGACACAGCAGGTGAAGGCGGAGCTGGCCAGCATCCGGGTGAGCAAGCCGTGCTGCCGTCGCGCCGAGGTGGCCAGCATGCTGCGCTTTGCCGGCGGTATCCACATCGTCAGCGGCCGGATCGTGGTGGAGGCCGAGTTTGACACCGGCGCCGCCGCCCGACGGCTGCGCACCGCCATCCAGGACCTCTACGGGTTCACCGCCGACATGATCCTGGTCAACGGCACCGGCATCCGGCGGGGCACCCGCTACCTGCTGCGGCTGGTGGCCGACGGGGAGTCCCTGGCCCGGCAGAGCGGCCTGACCGATTCCCACGGCCGGCCCGTGCGCGGGCTGCCCGCCATCGTGGTGGGCGGCGGCACCTGTTGCCAGGTGGCCGCCTGGCGGGGCGCCTTCCTGGCCCACGGCTCGCTGACCGAACCCGGCCGCTCGATGGCATTGGAGGTCACCTGCCCGGGCTCCGAGGCGGCCCTGGCGCTGGTGGGGGCGGCCCGTCGGCTGCAGATCGCCGCCAAGGCGCGGGAAGTGCGCACCGTGGACCGGGTGGTGATCCGCGACGGCGACGCGATTGCTGCGATGCTGACCCGGCTCGGCGCGCACGAGTCCCTGCTGGCCTGGGAGGAGCGTCGGATGCGACGCGAGGTGCGTGCCTCGGCCAATCGGCTGGCCAATTTCGACGACGCGAACCTGCGCCGCTCGGCCCGGGCGGCGGTGGCCGCGGGGGCCCGGGTGGAGCGCGCCCTGGAGATCCTGGGTGACGATGTGCCGGACCACCTGAAGGCGGCCGGGCTGTTGCGCTTGGAGCACAAGAACGCGTCGCTGGAGGAGCTGGGTCAGCTGCACACCCCGCCGCTCACCAAGGACGCCGTGGCGGGACGAATTCGTCGCCTGTTGGCCACCGCGGACAAGCTTGCAGCTGAACGCGGAATCCCTTCCACGGAGGCCAATTTGAGCCCTGAACTGCTGGACGGAGCCGATTAATCCGCTGCGGCTAGGGGTGCAGCATCCTACCGAGTGGTAATCACGACGTCGAGATGTGGTTCATTCCGCGTTCACCTGCGGTGATACCACCATGATGTGCGGTCTGCTCGCACGGCGTCGTGATCTATTCGTTAGACTCGGCAACGTCCGTACACGTCTCTGGACCACGTGCAGAGGCACTGAATATCTCGAAGGAGATAACGCATGACCGTCAAGGTTGGAATCAACGGCTTCGGCCGCATCGGCCGCAACTACTTCCGCGCTCTGATCGAGCAGGGCGCCGACATCGAGGTCGTTGCCGTCAACGACCTGACCGACAACAAGACCCTCGCCCACCTGCTGAAGTACGACTCGCTGATGGGCCGTTTCTCCGGTGAGGTCAGCTACGACGACGAGTACATCACCGTTGACGGCAAGAAGATCAAGGCCCTGGCCGAGCGCGATCCCAAGAACCTGCCCTGGGGCGACCTGGGCGTCGACGTCGTGATCGAGTCCACCGGCTTCTTCACCGACGCCGAGAAGGCCAAGGCCCACCTGGAGGGTGGCGCCAAGAAGGTCATCATCTCCGCCCCCGGCAAGAACGTCGACGGCACCTTCGTGATGGGCGTCAACGACAAGGACTACACCAACGAGATGAACATCATCTCGAACGCGTCCTGCACCACCAACTGCCTGGCCCCGCTGGCCAAGGTGCTGAACGACAAGTTCGGCATCGAGCGCGGCATCATGACCACCATCCACAGCTACACCGGTGACCAGCGCATCCTGGACGCCCCGCACAGCGACCTGCGTCGCGCCCGGGCCGCCGCGCTGAACATGATCCCCACCAAGACCGGCGCCGCCCAGGCCGTTGCCCTGGTCATCCCGGAGCTCAAGGGCAAGTTCGACGGCCTGGCCGTCCGCGTCCCCACCCCCACCGGCTCGCTGACCGACCTGACCTTCGAGGCCTCCAAGGAGTGCACCGTCGAGGAGATCCAGGCCGCCGTCAAGGAGGCTGCCGAGGGTGAGCTCAAGGGCATCCTGAAGTACACCGAGGACCCGATCGTCTCCACCGACATCGTCGGCGACCCGCACACCAGCATCTTCGATGCCACCCAGACCAAGGTCATCGGCAAGCTGGTCAAGGTCCTGTCCTGGTACGACAACGAGTGGGGCTACTCCAACTCGCTGGTCAGCCTGACCAACCTGGTCGGCTCCAAGCTGGCCTGATCGAAGTCCCGATCAAGATGTGACGGGGTGGGGCGCTCCGGCGTCCCACCCCGTTCGCACACCTGCACGACCCGGGGCGATGCCGCCCCACCCATTCCACGAAACGGAAGGATTGACGTGAAGTCGATCAAGGATCTCGGCGATCTCAAGGGCAAGCGGGTAGTCATCCGCTGCGATTTCAACGTGCCGCTGGACGGCGACACCATCACCGACGACGGCCGGATCAAGGCCGCCCTGCCCACCCTGACCGAACTGCGCGAGGCCGGGGCCCGCGTGGTGGTGCTGGCCCACCTGGGCCGCCCGAAGGGTGAGGTCAACCCCAAGTACTCCCTGGCTCCCGTCGCCAAGCGGCTCGGCGAGCTGCTCGGCACCGAGGTGAAGCTGGCCGGCGACGTAGTCGGCCCGTCGGCCCAGGAGACCGTGGCCGCCCTCGGCGACGGTGACGTGGCCCTGATGGAGAATGTCCGCTACGAGAAGGGCGAGGAGAGCAAGGACGAGGCCGAGCGCGTCGCCCTGGCCGAGAAGTACGCCGCCCTGGGTGACTTCTACGTCTCCGACGGCTTCGGCGTCGTGCACCGCAAGCAGGCGAGCGTCTACGACATCGCCAAGCTGCTGCCGTCGGCCGGTGGCCTGCTGGTCAAGAAGGAGGGCGACGTCTTCTCCAAGGTGCTGTCCGACCCGGACCGTCCCTTCGTCGTGGTGCTGGGCGGCGCCAAGGTGGCCGACAAGCTGGCCGTGATCGACAACCTGCTCAAGATCGCCGACACCGTGATCGTCGGTGGCGGCATGGCCTACACCTTCCTCAAGGCCGCCGGCTACGAGGTGGGCAAGTCGCTGATGGACGAGGCCTCGATCGAGGCCTGCAAGGGCTATGTCGAGCAGGCCAAGGCCGCCGGCAAGACCCTGCTGCTGCCGGTTGACGTGCGCGTGGCCAGCGGCATGGACTTCGACGCCAAGACCGTCGACGGCCCCGTCGAGGTCGTGAAGGTGGACGCCATCCCGGCCGACAAGATGGGCCTGGACATCGGCCCCGAGACCGAGAAGCTGTTCGGCGACGCCATCAAGGCCGCCAAGACCGTGGTCTGGAACGGCCCGATGGGCGTCTTCGAGATCAAGGAACTCAGCGAGGGCACCGCCGCGGTGGCCAAGGCGCTGACCGAGGTGGACGGCCTGAGCGTCGTCGGTGGTGGCGATTCCGCCGCCGCCGTGCGCGAGCTGGGCCACGCCGACGAGGAGTTCGGCCACATCTCCACCGGTGGCGGCGCCTCGCTGGAATACCTGGAGGGCAAGGAGCTCCCGGGTCTGACTGTTCTGGAAGGAAACAACTGATGGCACGCAAGCCGATCATGGCGGGCAACTGGAAGATGAACCTCGACCACGTCGAGGCCACCGGCCTGGTGCAGAAGCTCGCCTGGACGCTCAAGGACAAGGGCTACGACGAGGCCAAGTCCGAGGCCGTCGTGCTGGTTCCGTTCACCGACATCCGCACGGTGCAGACCCTGGTGGAGGGCGACCGGCTGCCGATTGCCTTCGGTGCCCAGGACGTCTCCACCCAGGACAAGGGTGCCTACACCGGTGAGGTCTCGGCCGCGATGCTGGCCAAGCTGAACTGCTCCTACGTGGTGGTGGGCCACTCCGAGCGTCGCCAGTACCACGCCGAGGACGACGCGACGGTCAATGCCAAGGCCAAGAAGGTGATCGAGCACGGCATGACCCCGATCATCTGCGTCGGCGAGGGGCTGGACATCCGCAAGGCCGGCAACCAGGTCTCCTACACCCTGGACCAGGTCAAGGGCGCCCTGGCGGGCATCAGCGCGGCCCAGGTGGCCAACCTGGTGATCGCCTACGAGCCCGTCTGGGCGATCGGCACCGGTGAGGTGGCCACCCCGGAGGATGCGCAGGAGGTCTGCGGGGCCATCCGTGAGGAGATCGGCAAGCTCTACGACGCCCCGACCGCGGAGGCCGTGCGGATCCAGTACGGCGGCTCGGTCAAGGCCAAGAATGTCGGCGAGCTGATGGCCAAGCCGGACGTCGACGGCGCCCTGGTGGGCGGCGCGAGCCTGGACCCGGAGGAGTTCGCCGGGATCGTGCGCTTCTACGAGCTGCCCGCCGTCTCCGCCTGATCGGGGAGCCGGTAGCAGCCGCTGCACCCGAACGGGGCGTCACCGCTGGTGACGCCCCGTTCGTCATGCCGGACGGAATGTGGATTTCCGTGAACGGTGGGTTACGCTTGCCCACGTGAATCTGGTACCGCTGATGTCCTGGCCCATCATGACGCTCTCCATCATCGTGGTGGTGTTGAGCGTGATCCTCGGCCTGTTCATCCTGCTCCACAAGGGGCGCGGCGGTGGCATGTCGGACCTCTTCGGCGGCGGCATGTCGACCTCGATGGGGGGAACCTCCGTCGCGGAGCGCAACCTGGACCGGCTGACGATCATCGTCGGCCTGCTCTGGTTGGCCACCATCATCGGCCTGTTGGCGCTCTACCGATTCGGCTGAGCACCCCTGCCGTCGTACCGACGCACCCGTGACGCGCATCGCGCGCCGTGGCAGTAACAAGCACGTGGAATGAGGAGAACGACTGTGGCAGGTGGCAGCGCCATCCGGGGAAGCCGCGTAGGAGCAGGGCCGATGGGGGAGGCGGAGCGCGGCGACGCGGCTCCGCGCCTGTACGTCTCCTACTTCTGCTCCAATGGGCATGAGACCCGCCCCGCCTTCGCCGCCGAGGCGGCGATTCCCGAGACCTGGGACTGCCCGCGGTGCGGGCTCCCGGCGAACATGGACAGCGAGAACCCGCCGCCCCCGCCGAAGATCCAGCCCTACAAGACCCACCTGGCCTATGTGAAGGAGCGCCGCTCCGAGTCCGAGGCCAAGGCGATCCTGGCCGAGGCCTTGGCTGGCCTGCGGGAACGCCGCAAGAACGGCGACATCATCTACTGAGCGGACCCGTCCGCCCAGCCCGTCCGCGGTTCAGAACTCGCAGCGATACTGCGGGATCTGGGCCGCGGACTGCTGGTCCAGGAACCACAGCGTCTCCACCGTACCGGCCACCTGGGCGCCGGGCGCGCTGCCGTCGCCGGTCAGCGCCTCCGCCACCGGGGCGGCCTTGTTGGCGCCGCTCACCCACAGCCACACCCGACGCGAGCGGTTGATGGCATTCAGGGTCAGGGTGATCCGTTCCGACGGCGGGTGCGGGAAGTCGGTCACGCCCACCACCAGGGAGCTGGTCTGGTCCGAACGCAGCGTGCCCGGGATGAGCGACGCCACGTGCCCGTCCTCGCCCATGCCCAGCAGGCAGATGTCGAAGACCGTCTCGCCCAGCTCGCGGGCATAGGCGAAGGCGGACTCGTCCGGGTCCGCCTTGCCGTCGCTGGCGGGCATGGGGTGGGTCTGCGCGCTGGACAGCTGCAGGGTGCGCGCCAGGATGGACAGGGCGCCCACGGCGTGCCGCTCGGGGTCCGTGGTGGGCACGAACCGCTCGTCGCCCCACCACAGGTGCAGCGCCGCCGGGTTCAGCCCACTGTCGGGCACCAGTTCCGCGAAGCGCTGGTAGATCCGGTTGGCGGTCCGGCCGCCGGTCAGGCACAGATGTACCGTCTCCTGCTTGGACTGCAGGTCCACCAGGGTGTCCAGCAGCATCTGGGCGGCATCGGCCACCAGCTCGTCGGTGTCCTGGTGCCGGAGCACCCGGGGAGCGGTCATGACTTCTTCTCCTTGGCGGGGGACGCCTTCCTGGCGGGCTGTTTGGCCGGCGGCGCCAGCTTCTGCCGTTCGTCCTCCCGGGCGAGCAGCATCTGGGTGGCCTGCTCGAAGATGGCGTCGGGATCCATCCGCCGCAGCTCCTCGGTGATCAGCTCGTTGATCTCGCGTCGCTTCAGCGCCACCTCCCGCGCGGGCTGGCCGGGCACCAGATAGGTGGCGGTGGGGGCGTCGGCGGGCCGCAGGATCGCGATGTCCCCGGCCGCCGTGGTCAGCCGCACCCCGGTGATACCGGGGCCCTTGGTGATCTCGCGCTTCACCTCCACGCCCAGCCGGGCCTGCAGCCAGGCCGCCATCAGCTCGGCCGGGGCATTGTCCTTGGCGGCCTCGACGGTGGCGTGTCGGACCCGGCCCGGGTACTGGTCCACCGCCGCCGCCAGCAGCGCCCGCCACGGGGTGAGCCGGGTCCAGGTCAGGTCGGTGTCGCCGGGGGAGTGGTAGCGGGCCCGCACCGCGACCGCCGCCACCGGGTCCTTGGCGCCGGCGGCGTCGGTGATCCGACGGGTGGCCAGCGCCCCCACCTGGTCCTCCGACGGGTGCTCCGGCGACTCCTTGGGCCACCAGACCACCACCTTGGAATCCGGCAGCAGCAGCGGCAGCACCACCGATCCACTGTGCTCGGACACCTCTCCGGACATCCGCAGCGTGATGATGTCGCCGGGGATGGTCTCGCCCATCCGGATCTCCGCGTCCAGCCGGGAATCAGTGCCCTCGCCGTGAACCACCACGAGGATCCGCGACGGGTGCTCCGCCCCGGCCTGCAGACAGGCCTGCAGCACCAGCTTGTAGTGCTTCTCCTGGGTGACCACCACCAGGGTGAAGGCCATCGCGGTGTTGCCGGTCTTGCGGTGCCCGTCGCGCAGCGCCTTGGCGATCTGGGCGGTGGAGGTCTTTTCCAGTTCGATGATCATGTCGCTCGCCTTTCAGGGACGTCGCCAGGTGAAGCCGTCACGGGCCAGCATCTCCACGCCGCTGGCGGGGCCCCAGGTGCCGGCGGCATAGCCGTCGGGCTTGCCCTGGTCGGCCCAGAAGTCCAGCACCGGGTCCAGGATCTTCCAGCCCAGCTCCACCTCCTCGTGCTGCGGGAACAGTGGCGGGTCGCCCAGCAGCACGTCCAGAATCAACCGTTCGTAGGCCTCCGGGGAGCTCTCGGTGAAGGAGCCGCCGTAGCCGAAGTCCATGCTCACCTCGCGGATCTCCATGGCGGTGCCCGGCACCTTGGCGCCAAAGCGCATGGTGACACCCTCGTCGGGCTGGATCCGCATCACCAGGGCATTGGTGCCCATCTCGGTGGTGTCGGTGTCGGCGAAGGGCAGGTGCGGGGCGCGCTTGAAGTTCAGGGCGATCTCGGTCACCCGGCGCGGCATCCGCTTGGCGGTGCGCAGGTAGAAGGGGACGCCGGCCCAGCGGCGGTTGTCGACGTCCACCCGGATGGCGGCATAGGTCTCGGTGGTCGAGTCCTTGGTGATGCCGTCCTCCTCCAGGTAGCCCTTGACCTGCTCACCGCCCTGCCAGCCGCCCAGGTACTGGCCGCGGGCGGTGTGCGCCGCCAGGTCCGACGGGGTGGACGCCGCCGCCAACACCTTGCGCTTCTCCGCCCGCAGTTTCGCGGCCTCGAAGTTGTTGGGCTCCTCCATGGCGGTCAGCGCCATCAGCTGCAGCAGGTGGTTCTGGATCACGTCCCGGGCGGCGCCGATCCCGTCGTAGTAGCCGGCCCGGCTGCCGATCCCGATGTCCTCGGCCATGGTGATCTGTACATGGCTGACGTAGTTGTTGTTCCAGATCGGCTCGAACATCTGGTTGGCGAAGCGCACCGCCAGCATGTTCTGCACGGTCTCCTTGCCCAGGTAGTGGTCAATCCGGAAGACCGACTCCGGCGGGAAGACGCTGCCCACCACCCGGTTCAGCTCCTGCGCGCTCTCCAGGTCATGACCGAACGGCTTCTCGATGATCACCCGGCTCCACCGGCCATTGTTCTGACTGGCCAGGCCGTGCCGCCGCAGCTTGCTCACCACGCCGTCGAAGCTGCCCGGTGGGATGGACAGGTAGAAGGCATTGTTGCCGGCCGTGCCCTGGCTCTCCTCCAGGTCCGCCAGCGTCTCCTGCAGCGCGGCGAAGCCCTCGTCGTCGCGGAAATTGCCCTGGACGAAGCGGATCCCGCGGCGCAGCTGGGTCCACACCTCCTCCTTGAAGGGAGTGCGGGCATTGCTCTTGATGGCCTCCAACACCACCTGGGCGAAGGCGTCATCGTCCCATTCCCGACGGCCATAACCCACCAGGGCGAAGCCGGGGGGCAGCAGGCCGCGGTTGGCCAGGTCATAGACGGCGGGCAGCAACTTCTTGCCGGCCAGGTCACCGGTGACGCCGAAGATCACCAGGGCGCAGGGGCCGGCGATCCGGGGAAGCCGCCGGTCGCGGGGGTCGCGCAGCGGGTTGGGGCGGGTCTGGTCGCTCACGGGGGCTCCTTGCCGGCAATGGTGGGTCAGGGGGGCGGGAGGTCAGGTTCAGGGCTTCGACCCCTGCAGCGCAGAACCTACGCTACCGACGAGCTCCGCCCAGGAGGCGTTGAACTTCGAGACACCCTCGGTCTCCAGCTGGGCCACGACGTCGTCCAGGTCGACCCCCACCTCGGTCAGCTTGCCCATCACGTCGATCGCGTCGTCGATCTGGTCGCTGATGGTGTCCCCGGTGATCTCCCCGTGGTCCGCGACGGCGTCCAGGGTCTTCTCCGGCATGGTGTTGACGCAGCCGTCGGCCACCAGCTGGGTGACGTACATGGTGTCCTCATAGTCCGGGTTCTTCACCCCGGTGGAGGCCCACAGCGGGCGCTGCGGGTGGGCGCCGCGGGCCTTGAGGACGCCCCAGCGCGGGCTGGTCATCACCTCCAACCAGGCGGCATAGGCAATCCGGGCATTGGCCAGGGCGGCCTGGCCACGCAGGGCCAGGGCCTCGTCGGTGCCGATCTCGGTCAGCCGCTTGTCCACCTCGGTGTCGACGCGGGAGACGAAGAAGCTGGCCACCGAGTGGATCTCGTCGATGTCCCGGCCGGCCGCCAGGGCATCCTCCAGACCGCCCAGCCAGGCGTCGAGCACGGCGCGGTAGCGCTCGATGGAGAAGATCAGGGTGACGTTCACGCTGATCCCGGCGGCGATGGTGCGTCGGATGGCGGCCAGCCCGGGCTCGGTGGCCGGGATCTTGACCAGCAGGTTGGGCCGGTCCACCAGGGCATGCAGCTGCTGCGCCTGCTCCACGGTGGCGTCCGGGTCCATCGCCAGGCCGGGCTCCACCTCGATCGAGACCCGGCCGTCCACGCCGTCGGTCTCCTCATGGATCTGGGTGAACAGGTCGCAGGCGTCGCGCACGTCGGTGGTGGTCAGGGCGCGGATCACGTCGTCGACGTCGGTGGTGCCGGCCGCGACCAGCTGGGAGACCTGGCCCGAATAGGCCTGGCCGTCGGACAGGGCGACGGCGAAGATGGTGGGATTGGTGGTCACCCCCGTGACCGACTTCTCGGCGATCAGGCTGGCGAGGTTTCCGCTGGTCAGGCGCTCCCGGGAGAGGTCGTCGAGCCAGATGGAGACCCCGGCGTCGGCAAGCTGGTTGAGACGGTCGTTCACGATTCCTCCTGGGCAGGATGGTGCTGTGATCACGGCTGAATGATTCCTGGCTCCACCGTATCGGGGCGATGCACCAAGCTGCGGCACGACGGAATCGGAAAAGTGATTGACAGTGCGTACAATCGACGGAGTTTCCCCTGCCGAGCGGGGGGCGGGCAGCCGGCGCCGGCCGCGCCCGGGGGAGGATTGAGTGACCACGCACAGCACTGCCGAGAACGCCGCGCGCACCACCGGGGGCGTCGTCGGACGAGGCAGCGACGCTGGACGCGGCGCCGATGCCGCCCAGGCCGCGGACACCGAGCTGCATCTGGGCAGGGCCAGCGCGCTGGACGTGGTCAAGGCCTATGTGGCGCTCACCAAGCCGCGGATCATCGAGCTGCTGCTCACCACCACCCTGCCGGTGATGTTCCTGGCTGCCGGGGGAGTGCCGCCGCTGGCCGTCGCCGCCTGGACCATGCTCGGCGGTCTGTTGAGCGCCGGCAGCGCCAACTCCTTCAACTGCATCCTGGATGCCGACATCGACGAGAAGATGCGCCGCACGCGCCGCCGTCCGATGCCTCGTCACCAGGTGCCCACCCGCAGCGCCTACGTCTTCGCGATCTCCTTGGCGGTGCTGTCCACCCTGATCCTGGGTCTTGGCGCCAACTGGCTCTCCGCCGGCTTGGCGCTGGCCGCCAATGCCTTCTACGTCTTCGTCTACACCCTGTGGCTGAAGCGCTCCACCAGCCAGAACATCGTCTGGGGTGGGATCGCCGGCTGTTTCCCGCCGCTGATCGGCTGGACCGCCATCACCGGCCGGGTGGACTGGGCGCCGCTGATCCTCTTCCTGGTGGTCTTCTTCTGGACCCCGCCGCACACTTGGGCGCTGGCCTTCCGCTACCGCGAGGACTACGCCGCGGCCGAGGTGCCGATGCTTCCCGTCGTGATGGACGCCGTTGGCGTCTGCCGTCGGATCCTGGCCTACTCGGTGGCCACCGTCGCCACCACCCTGACCCTGTGGCCGGTGGCGCACACCGGCTGGCTCTACCCGCTGGTCGCTGCCGTCTCGGGTGCCGTCTTCCTGTGGGAGGCCTGGCAGCTGCTGCAGCGCGCCAAGGCCGGCAAGCGGGATTCCGAGCTCAAGGCGATGCGCCTGTTCCACTGGTCCAACAGCTACCTGGCCATCCTCTTCCTGGCCATCGCGATCGATCCGCTGATCTTCTGACACGCACGGGGGTTCCGCCCCCGTGGACCCCCACCGCGGGGGACTGCGTCCCCCCAACCCCCCAAAGAAACCTGCCGGGTCGTGCGGGTGCCCGGTCGTCAGGTCTGCCGGTTCGTTCCTCACCGCTCGTAGCGACCTTGGTGGGCGAGCCCCGGTGGTCACCGGGGGGACATGCTGCGGCGCGGAGTGGGATGACCGGGCGCCTGCGCGCCACGGGCGAGCGGGGCGGCCCCGATAATCGGTTGTCCGTGGGCCCTCCCCTGCGCTTGGCTGGGGGCATGAAGCGAGTGCTGATCACCGGAGTGGGCCGCCGACAAGCGATCGGGGCGGCGATTGCCCGTCGCCTGGCATCCGACGGGTGGAGCCTCGCCCTGGGCTACCACGCCGACTATGACCGGCGGGTGATGCACCAGGATTGCGACGTCGAGCTGCTCGCCCAGGAACTGCGGGCGTCGGGCACCAGCGTCGTGCTGGTCCCGGGGGACCTCTCGGACCCGGACGTTCCTGCGGCCGTCGTGCAACGGGTCCGGACGGAACTGGGTGTGCTGGATGCCCTGGTGATGAGCCACTGCGAGAGCGTCGACTCGGACTACTTCAGCACCACCGTGGAGAGTTTCGACCGACACTATGCCGTCAACGTCCGGGCGCCGTGGCTGCTCACCCGGGCCTTCGCGGAACAGACCGGGCCCGACGGGGGAGCGGTGCTGGCCCTGACCAGTGACCACGTCGCCTTCAACCTGCCCTATGGCGTCACCAAGGGCGCCCTGGACCGGCTGGTGATCGCCGGCGCCACCGAACTGGCCGAGCGCCGGATCCGGTGCAATGTGATCAACCCCGGGCCGATCGACACCGGCTGGATGGACGACGCCACCCGCCAGACGCTCAGCGGTCGGACGCCGGGCGGCCGGCTCGGTGGTCCGGAGACCACGGCCCACCTGGTGGCCTTCCTGCTGTCCGAGCAGGGCAGCTGGATCAATGGCCAGCGCCTGTTCAGCGACGGGGGCTTCAACCCCACGCGGGTGTGATCAGGCGGGCAACCCGCGGCGGGTGCCGTAGTAGACCCAGCTGACCGCGGTGGTCACCAGACCGATACCGATCATGTGGCAGATCACCAGGCCCAGCGGCAGCCCGTTGAAGTACTGGGCATAGCCGATGGCGCCCTGCAAGAGCTCCGCTGCCAGCAGCCACTTCACCAGGCTGCGCAGCCGGATGTTCCCCTGCTGGACGGCCATTGCCAACAGGGCCAGGGTCAGCGCCACCACCACCCAGATGGTCCAGGCATGCGCCTTCGCCACCGTTTCGATGTCCAGGTTGTTGCGGGCCGCGCCGTGGTCGCCCGAATGCGGGCCGGCGCCGGTCACGACGGTGCCGAGCCACAGGCCGAACGTCATCAGCCAGAACAGCACCACCACCAGCGTGCGTTGCCGGGGCGTGACCGCCACCGGGGTGCCGTCGCTGGTCTGCTGCACCAGCTTCACGCACCAGGCGATCAGCATCACCGAGAGCAACAGGTGCAGTGCCACCACCCACGGGTTCAGGTGGGTCAACACGGTGATGCCGCCAATCACCCCTTGGAAGGGGATTCCGGCGAAGATCAACCAGGCCAGGGTGATTTCCCGCTGGGGAGCCCGGCTCCGGATGGCGGTGACCACCGTGGCGATCGCGATGGCCATCAGTACGAAGGTCAGCGTCCGGTTGCCGAACTCGATGTAGGAGTGCCAGCCCAGCGCCGGGTGGGCCGTGTAGGAGTCGTCGCTGCACTTGGGCCAGGTGTCGCAGCCCAGCCCGGAGGCGGTCAACCGCACCACGGCGCCGGAGACGATGATCCCGCAATTGGCCACCAGGTTGGCAATGCTCCAGTTGCGCAGCGCCCGACGGCTGCCGAAGAACCGGCCCTGCCAACCCGTCGGGGCGGGGGCGTTGGCGGCGGTGGGTGAAGGGGTCACGACGTCCATCGGAATGCCTTTCGGGCCAGCAGGTGGGCCAGGGCGGCCCAGATCAACAGGACAACCAGTGCAGACCAGGTGACGCCGCCGGTGGTCCAGTGCCGCAGCACCTCACCCAGTGCACCCGTCGGCGTGGCCGCGATCACGGGCCGCAGCGCGGCGGGGAAGGAGCTCACCGGCCACATGATGCCGCCGGCCAGCAACCCAACCAGGTAGATGATGTTGGCTAGGGCCAGGGTGGCCTCGGCCCGCAGCAGCCCGGCCATGGCCAGCGCCAGGTTGGCGAAGACGAACATCGCCAGCGGGACGGCCAGCAACAGCACCGGCCACTGCATCGCCGACGGCGTGATCCGCCAGCCCAGGGCCTGGCCGATGGCACCCAGCAGCAGGAACTGCCCGGTGGCGATCATGGTGATCCCCAGCGCCTTGCCGGCCAACAACCCACCGTGGCCCAGCGGCGTGGCCGAGAGCCGTTCCAGTACGCCGTAGCGGCGCTCGAAGGCCGTCGCGATGGCCAGCGACGTGAAGCAGGAACTCCACACGGCGAGGGCCAGCACATTGGGCGCAATGGTGTTCTCGGTGATGCCGTAGCGGCCCCCGGCGAAGTGCCCGAAGAAGAGCAGACCCAGTGGGATCAGCAGCGCCACCATCAGCTGTTCCCCATTGCGCAGGATCAGCCGTGCCTCGGTCAGGGCGTGGTTCAGGATCATCCGGCCCCGGGCCGCGGCCGCGGCTTGCGGGGTGAAGTCCAGCGGGGTGTCGACGGCGGGAATCCGGCGGGCGGTGGGGCTCATCGTTCTCCTCCCACCCGGGCGGTGGTGTTGGCCAGGAAGACGTCCTCCAGGCTGTCCTCGCGGGTGAGTTCGGCGACGGTGCCGCTGACCACCACCCGGCCGCGGTCCACCATCCACACCTGGTCCGCCAGCCCCGCGGCCTCGTCCATGGCGTGGGTGGTGAGCAGCACGGCGACGCCGTCGTCGCGCAGCTTCTGGATCACGCTCCAGGTGTGGCGCCGCACGTGCGGGTCCATCCCCGCGGTGGGCTCGTCCAGGAAGACCAGCTCGGGCCGCCCGACCAGGGCGCCGGCGAGGTTGACGCTCTGCTGCTGCCCGCCGGACAGCCGACGGTAGGGGGTCCGGGCGAAGTCACCGATGCCCAGCAGGTCGATCAGCTCGTCGACGGGCTGCGGATTGGCGTACAGCCCGGCCAGGTAGCGCAGCAGCTCGTCGGCCTTGATTCCGCTCCAGGCGCCGGTGGACTGGGGCATCAGGCCAATCCGGCTGGCGGCCTCGGTGCTGCCAGGGATCTCACCGAGTACCCGGATCTGACCGGAATCCGGCCGCACCAACCCGGTGCAGCAGCGGATCATGGTGGTCTTGCCGGCGCCATTGGGGCCCAGGACCGCGGTGATCTGCCCGGGCAGCGCGCTGAGCGTCAGGCCATCGAGGGCGGTCTTGTGTCCAAAGGTCACCACCACGTCGCTGAGGTCCAGAGCGGGCTCGCTCGGGTGGAGGGTTGAAGTCACCGCGACAGTCTAGACGGTCAGGACGTGGCCACTCGTTGAGCGATCAATTCCTTGAGCGCGTCGACGTCCTTGGGCAGGTCGACGACGTGCCGGGGCAACTCGTCCAGGTGGGCGAAGGCGGCCGGCACCTCGGGCTCGCGGCCCAGCGCCTCCCGGATGGTCTCGGCGAACTTCACCGGCAGCGCGGTCTCCAGCACGATCATCGGTGCCTCGCTCCCCGAGCCCGTGCCCTGCGCCACCTTCACCCCGTCGGCGGTGTGTGGGTCGATCATCACGCCATGGTCCGCCCAGACCTGGCGGATGGTGGCCACCCGGTCGGCGTGCGTGGAGGAGCCGGAGGCGAAGCCGTAGCGCTCCCGCAGGCTCTGGAACTCCTCGGTCCCCGACAGGTCGAAGTAGCCCTGGCTGGTGAGCTGCTGGCCGAACAGCTCGGCCACGCGCTGGCCGTCGCGGCCCAGCAGGTCGAAGACGAATCGCTCGAAATTGCTGGCCTTGGAGATGTCCATGCTGGGGCTGGAGGTCTCCAGCGTCTCCGCGGAACTGCGCACTCGGTAGACGCCGGTGCGGAAGAACTCGTCCAGCACGTTGTTCTCATTGGTGGCCAGCAGCAGCGTGTCGATGGGCAGCCCCATCTGGCGGGCGACGTGACCCGCACAGATGTTGCCGAAGTTGCCGCTGGGCACGCAGAAGCTGACCCGCTGGTCATCCTCGGTGGTGACCTGGAGCCAGGCCGCCACGTAGTAGACCACCTGCGCCACCAGCCGCGCCCAGTTGATCGAGTTGACCGCGCCGATGGAGTGCTCCGCCTTGAAGGCCAGGTCATTGCTGACCGCCTTGACCAGGTCCTGGCAGTCGTCGAAGAGACCCTCGACGGCGATGTTGACGATCCGCGGGTCATTGATGCTGAACATCTGGGCCTGCTGGAAGGGGGTCATCCGGCCGGCCGGGGTCAGCATGAAGACCCGGACGTGCTCCCGCCCGCGCATCGCGTACTCGGCGGCCGATCCGGTGTCGCCGCTGGTGGCGCCCAGGATGTTCATCTGGCGGCCGCGGCGCGCCAGCTCGTATTCGAAGAGCTGGCCCAACAGCTGCATCGCCATGTCCTTGAAGGCGGCGGTGGGGCCGTTGGAGAGGTGGCACAGCCACAGCCCGTCGCCCAGCTCCTGCACCGGAGCCACCTCGGGGGTGCCGAAGACGTCCTCATTCCAGGCCCGCTGGCAGATGCCGCGCAGGTCCTCGGCGGGGATGTCGTCGATGAACTCGCCCAGGATGATGGTTCCCAGCCCGGCATAGCCCTCGTCGTCCCAGACCCGACGTAGTTCGGCCAGTCGCCCGCCGATCTGCGGGTACTCGACGGGCAGGTAGAGCCCGCCGTCGGGGGCCAGCCCCTCCAGCACGATGTCGCAGAAGGGGGCTCCCGGGTCGCCGGGCAGGGAACGGGTGGAGATGTAGCGCACGGCCCAACCCTAACCAAACGGACATGGCCGGTGTCGGGCATCCCAGTGCGTGGTGCCCGTTCCGAAACGAGCGGGACGGCTGTGCTGCCCCGACGGGATTCACGAATTGTTCATGTAATCCATGGGTTGACACGAACATGTTTGGGGCAGGCTGGTGGTCATGAAGAACACGCTGACAATTCCCGTGGTCCTCGTCACCCTGACACTGCTGTTCACCGTCCTCCCGGACCGTCCCGTGACCCTGCTCTCGGTGGGGGTTGCCCTCATCGCAGCAGCCGCCTTCGAGGTGGGGGCGTGGTTGGCCCCGCCGTGGAAGGGCCCGGTCAAGTCCCTGCAGTTGGTGGGTGGCGGCCTGGCCAGTGCCGCGGCCATGCTGCTGTTCACCCAGAACCCCGGAATGGCGGCGCTGATCGGGATCGTCGCCGCCCTGATGATCGGTGCGCTGGCCGCAGGCTCGGCGCGCGGCAAGGCCGAGGCGGCAGAATAGCCGGGTGACCGCATCCGATCCCCAGGGCCACCGGCAGGACGACTGGCTGACCGCCATCGGCCGGGCCCAGGAGGCCCTGGCCGCGGCGGAGCGGCGCCTGGCCGAGAGCGTCCGACGGGCCAGGGATGAGGGTCGCACCTGGCAGCAGATCGCCGACGTGCTGGGGGTCACCCGCCAGGCCGCCTTCAAACGCTTCGGCCACCCCACCGATCCCCAGACCGGGGAACCACTGCACCCGCACCCCGCGCTGGACGTCGCCGGGCTGACCGCCGAGGCCTTCCGGCTCTTCCTGGACGGAGAGCTGGAGCAGGTGCGCTCCCGGATGACGCAGGTGTGTGCCCGGGAGTTGTCCAAACGGCGGATTGCCGCCGTGCACGACGAGGTGCTGGCCGCCTACGGCGAGCGGGCAGAGGTGGCCGCGGTCAGCGTCCACATCCCGACGGGGGAGCGGCTGTCCGACGGCGCGGTGGAGCTGGTAGGCGGGCGGCCCTCGGCCGTCGGCCGGGTGTTGCTGCGCTTCGAGGCCGCCGAGCTCGTGGGTCACGCGGTGATCAACCGGGCTGGCCGGATTGCCGGAATGACCGTCCGGCCCGTGGAGCTGGAGACCTGGCCGCTGTAGAAGTTGGACAAGCGTACTGACCGCATCGGGCACCGCCTTCGGTGCCGGATGCGGTCAGTTGTGAGGTCAAGCCATAGCGAGGTGCCCTCAGGCCTCGACTGCCACCCGCTTCTCCTCGTCCAGAGCTGCCTGGACATCGGCCATGCTGCGGTTGATCCGCATTCCGTAGAAGGAGCGGTGGACGAACCAGACACTGACCAGGAAGAAGACCGCCGCCAGGGCGTGGGTGATGGTCTTGTTGCTGATGGAGACGGCCAGGTCCACCGCAAGCAGCCCGAACAGGGTGGTGAACTTGATGATCGGGTTCAGCGCCACCGACGAGGTGTCCTTGAACGGGTCCCCGACGGTGTCACCCACCACGGAGGCGTCGTGCAGCTCGGTGCCCTTGGCATCCAGGTCCACCTCCACGATCTTCTTGGCGTTGTCCCAGGCGCCGCCGGCATTGGCCATGAAGATGGCCTGGTAGAGCCCGAACAGCGCGATGGAGATCAGGTAACCGATGAAGAAGTAGGGGTCGGCGAAGGCGAAGGACAGAGTGGCGAAGAAGACGCCCAGGAAGATGTTGAACATCCCCTTCTGCGCGTACTGGGTGCAGATCTGCACCACCCGCTTGGAGTCCTCGGTGCTGGCCTTGGTGATGCCGTCCAGTTGCATGGTCTCCTTGATGAACTCCACCGCCCGGTAGGCGCCGGTGGTCACGGCCTGCATGGAGGCGCCGCTGAACCAGAAGATCACCGCGCCGCCCATTACCAGGCCCAGCAGGAAGGGGGCGTGCAGCAGGCTGAGCGAGGCCACCGCCTGCTGGTTCTCCATCCCTTGGGTCAGGCCCATGATGATCGAGAAGATCATGGTGGTGGCACCCACCACCGCGGTGCCGATCAGCACCGGCTTGGCGGTGGCCTTGAAGGTGTTGCCCGCGCCGTCGTTCAGCTCCAGCCAGTGCTTGGCCTTCTCCCAGTCGACGTCGAAGCCGAAGTCCCGCTTCAGCTCCTCGGCGGCGCCGGGGAGCTGCTCGATGGTGGACAGCTCGAAGACCGACTGGGCATTGTCGGTGACCGGGCCGTAGGAGTCGACGGCGATGGTCACCGGCCCCATTCCCAGGAAGCCGAAGGCCACCAGGCCGAAGGCGAAGACCGCCGGCGCCACCATCAGGGTCCCCAGCCCCAGGGTGGAGATGCCGTAGGCGATGCCCATCAGGCCGATGATCGCGCTGCCGATCCAGTAGGCGGAGAAGTTGCCCGCCACCAGGCCCGACAGGATGTCGAGGCTGGCGCCGCCCTCCTTGGCGGAGACCACCACTTCCTGGACGTGCCGGGAATTGGTGGAGGTGAAGGCCTTGACCAGTTCCGGGATCAGGGCGCCGGCCAGTGTGCCGCAGGAGATGATCGTGGCCAGCTTCCACCACAGTGAGCCGTCGCCCAGATCATGGATCATGGCGAAGCTGGTCAGGTAGGTGAGGGCAATGGAGACGGCGCTGGTCAGCCAGACCAGGGTGGACAGCGGCTTCTCGAAGTCCATGTCATCCGCGTCGGCGTACTTCGCCCGGGTGAGGCTCTGGTTGACCAGGTACGACAGGAAGGAGGCGGCCACCATCACCACTCGGATGAAGAAGATCCACACCAGCAGGGTGACCTGGGTGGTCTGGTACTCGGCCCCCGCGGTGTGCTGGTTGATGGCCAGCAGGATGAAGGTGATCAGCGCGACGCCGGTCACACCGTAGGTCTCGAAACCGTCGGCCGACGGGCCCACCGAGTCACCGGCATTGTCACCGACGCAGTCGGCGATCACGCCGGGGTTGCGGGCGTCGTCCTCCTTGATCTTGAACACGATCTTCATCAGGTCGGCGCCGATGTCGGCGATCTTGGTGAAGATGCCGCCGGCGATCCGCAGGCACGCGGCACCCAGGGACTCGCCGATGGCGAAGCCGATGAAGCAGGAGCCGGCCAGGTTGCCCGGCAGGAAGAGCATGATGAACAGCATCATGAACAGCTCGACGCTGATCAGCACCATGCCCACGCTCATCCCGGAGCGCATCGGGATGTCGAAGGTGGGGAAGGGCTTGCCCGCCAGCGACGCGTGGGCCGAACGGGAGTTGGCGAAGGTGTTGACCCGGATCCCGAACCAGGCGATCCCGAAGGAGCCGGCCATTCCGATCAGGCTGAACAGCAGCACCACCAGCACCCGCCACAGCGGCATGTGCATCAGGAACAGGAAGTAGACGAAGATCACCGTCGCGATGAAGGCCCACAGCAGCATCAGGAAACGCGCCTGCTGCGCCAGGTAGGCCTTGCAGGTGGTGTAGATCAGCTCGCTGATCTCCTGCATGGAGCGGTGCACCGGCATCTTGCGCAGGGAGCTGAAGGTGGCGATCCCGAAGGCGATGCCGGCGGCGCAGACCAGCAGGCCGATCATCAGCAGGATTCGGCCGGACATCCCGAAGAACTCCGCTCGGGACAGGTCGGGCAACTGGAGGTTGGCCTCACCACCCGCATGGCCTTCCGTGCTGCCACCACCTCCCGAGCAGCCGGCCAGGGCCAGCAGCAGCGCGGTTCCGGCGCCGAGCGCCCACCGGCTGCCGCGACGGCCTCCGGGGGCGCTGGGGGCGTGAGGGTGTTCTTGGTCCCATCCATTGCTGGACACGGTCTACCTCTTCATCGAAGTTTCTGCAGTCACCCATGTGGCTGGGGCGTCGACTTGTGGCGCCACTAGGTCAAACCCTATGACTGGCCACCGACGATTGGGGGCTGGAGGGCCGGCTTTCGGCTGTGGGAAAGGCGACACCAAAAGGGCTTGCATCCTCGGCTCTGGACGGCACGCGAAAGGCCACGCCCCGCGACTGTGGGACGTGGCCTCTTCGGGGCTGGTGGGCTACTTCACCGAACCGGCGGTGAGCCCGGAGACGATGTACTTCTGCAGCCACAGGAACAGGATCATCACCGGGATGGCGGCCAGCACGGCGCCGGCCGAGAAGACCGGCCAGTAGGTGTTGTTCTCCGTGGAGACGTACTGGTAAAGCCCGATTGCGAGCGTGGACTTGGAGGAGTCATTGCCCAGGATCACCGACGCGATCACGAACTCGGTGAAGGTGCCGTTGAAGCTCAGCAGCCCCACCACCGCCAGGATCGGCGCCACCAGGCGCAGGATGATGGTGAAGAAGATCCGGGCGTGGCCGGCGCCGTCCACCCGGGCGGCCTCGTCCAGCGAGGCCGGCACCGTGTTAAAGAAGCCGTACATCAGGTAGGTGTTGGTGCCCAGGGCGCCGCCCAGGTAGACCAGGATCAGCGCCAGCCGGGAGCCCACACCCAGCGACGGGAAGACGTCGCCCAGATTGGTCAGCAGCAGGAAGATGGCCACGACCGTGAGCAGGGCCGGGAACATCTGCACCAGCAGCAGCGCCATCAGGCCGGGGCGACGCCCCTTGAAGCGCATCCGGCTGAAGGCATAGGCGGCGCAGGCGCCGATCAGCACCGTACCGATCGCCGAGACCGCGGCGATCATGATGGTGTTCAGGTACCACTTCAGGTAGGGGCGGGACTCGTCGGCCAGCAGCTTGGAGTAGTTCTCCGAGCTGATGGCGGTGAACAGCTTGTTGGAGCCGGTCAGGGTGCCGGCCGGGTTCAGCGAGGCGGACAGCACGTAGACCAGCGGGAAGGCGGAGAAGACGACGGCGACCAGACCGACGAGGTGTCGCCAGCCGATCTGCTTCATCCACTTGCCGAAGCCCATCTTTGGTTGCGGGGGCAGCTCGATGGCCGAGCCGTCGTGGGCGGTCAGGGTGCGCTCTGGCATGGCAGCGGAGGTGGACATCAGTTCAGGTTCTCCAGGGTCTTGGTCTGGCGGAAGCCCAGGTAGGAGATGCCGCCGATGATGAAGAAGATGATGATGGCGAAGGCGCTGGCCAGGCCATAGTCATGGTGGCCACCACCAAAGCCGGCCACCTTGAAGACCATCGAGATCAGCAGGTCGGTGGCGCCGACGCTGAGCGAGGTGCCCTCGAACTGCGGGCCGCCATTGGTGAGCAGGTAGATCAGCACGAAGTTGTTGAAGTTGAAGGCAAAGGAGCTGATCAGCAGCGGTGCCAGCGGCACCATCAGCAGCGGGAGCTTGATCTGCCGGAAGGTCTGCCAGGTGCTGGCGCCGTCCATCCGGGCCGCCTCCAGCACGTCGTCGGGGATGGACTGCAGGGCGCCGGTGGCCACCAGGAACATGTACGGGAAGCCCAGCCACAGGTTCACCAGCAGCACCGCCACCTTGGCCCAGATGGGATCGGTGAGCCACGGGATCCGCGCGCCCTGCAGCAGCACCTCATTGATGAAGCCGAACTCCTGGTTGAACAGGCCCGCCCAGACCAGCGCCGAGAGGAAGCCGGGGAAGGCGTAGGGAAGGATCATCAGGACCCGGTAGATCTTCTGGCCGCGCATCCGGGGCTCGTTGAACATGATGGCCAGGAAGAGCCCCAGAGCGAAGGTGGTCGCGACGCTGAGGAAGGCGAAGGCGAAGGTCCAGGCGGTCACCTTCAGGAAGGGGCCGCGGATGTCCTGATTGGTGAAGGCCCGCTGGAAGTTCTCGAAGCCGACGCCCACCTTCCAGCCCGGTTCGATCCGCTTGCCGTCGTCGGTGACGAAGGAGCCCTTGCCGGAGTCGTGGTACACACTGCCCTTGGCGTCGGTGAAGGTGTCCTTGGCCTTGTCATAGGTGAGGGTGGACTTGTACTCGTAGGCGGCCGAGCCGGTGGTGGTCCGGATGAAGCCCGAGTTGGGGTCCTCGTCGAGTTTCACCTTGAGGGCGGCGATCTCCTTGGTGCGCTGGGTGATCTCGGCAAAGCTGAGCACCTGGTAGCCCGGCACCGACTTGATCCCGCCGATGCTGGTGAGCTCGGCGCCCTCCACCTCCTTGAGGACCTCCTGGTCCGGGGCGGCCTCCACCTTCTTGGTGGCCGGGTCCACGACGACCAGCTGCAGCTTGCCGTCCTTGAGGGCGACGGCCGACTTGTAGGCCTTGGATCCGGGCACCCGGGTGGTGTTGTTGGCCTGGATGGCGACGATGGCGTCGTCCTTCGACGAGTTGTGCCCGTCGCCGTAGTTGGTGAAGGCGATGTAGACCGTGTACAGGATCACGCCGACGCTGAAGATGGTCAGGAAGACAAGCCCGGGGAAGAGGTACTTGGCTGGCAGGAAGCGGTTGGGCGGCAGGTAGATGCCGTTCACCAGGACCAGCAGCAGCACGATGGCGGCCAGGATCCACCAGGCGCCGGAGGCAACGGCGGTGATGGCGCCCAGTACCAGGAAGGCGTCCAGCGCGCCCAGTGCGGCGATCTTGATCACCCACGGCAGGGGGCCGGTGGAATAGGCGGACTGCGCGCGGGTGACCGCCTGCTCACGCGCCGCCCCGGACAGGGAGTTCTTTGGTGTGCTCATGGCCCTTCGGTCTTCGTCGTGGCGGGAACAGGCAAGGCCCCGGAAGTTTGCCTCCCGGGGCCGATGCGCTGCTACTGCCTGGTGTTCACCGGCAACGGATCACTTGGTGATCTTGCCGTTCAGGGTGGTGACCATGGTCTCCCAGGTCTTGGCCGGATCCTTGGCCTTCTGGCCGATGATCTGGGCCTGAGCGGTGCCCCAGTCGGTCCAGACACCGTTCATGGCCGGGATGTTGGGCATCGGCACGCCCTTGGCGCTGACCGCACCGAAGGCGGAGACATCCGCATCGGCCTTGGCGGCCTCGTAGGCGGCCTTGTTGGCTGGGGCACGCAGGCCGACCTTGTAGAGCTCGGTCTGCACCTCCTCGGAGCCGACGTACTCCACCAGGAACTTGTTGACCGCCACCGAGTTCTGGGTCTTGGCGGACATCACGAAGCCCTGCACGGTCACGAAGGCCTGGGCATCCTGGTCTCCGGCCTTGGGGATGGGATCGATGGCGTACTTGATCCCGGCCTTCTTCGCGTCGGCAAGGTTCCACGGACCGGTCAGCAGATAGGGGGTCTTCCCGGCGAAGAACTGGGCCTTGGAGATGTCTTGGGTGACGTTGAGGTTCAGGATTCCGGCCTTGCCCTGCGCGGCCAGCCAGGCCGCGAACTTGGCGCCCTTCTCCCCACCCATCGCCAGCTTGGAGGCGTCGAAGCCCTTGTCGCCCAGCTCGAAGACCGGTGCGCCGAAGGAGGTCTGGAAGGGGTACAGGTGGAAGGCATCGGCCGTCTTCGGGTCCAGACCCACCAGGAAGGGGTACTTGGCCTTGCCGGCGGCGACGACCTTCTTGCCCGCCTCGATCATGGCGTCGAAGGTGTCCGGGGTCTTCTCCGGGGCCAGCGCGGTGTTGCGCAGGATGCCGATGGACTCGGTGGAGTAGGGCACGCCGTAGACCTGGCCCTCATAGGTGAAGGCCTGCACGGCGACATCCTCGAAGGCGCTGGTGTCGCCCAGCTCGACGGGGGAGATGACGCCGTTCTGCACCAGCCGGCCAGTGGCGTCGTGCGGCATGATCGAGGCGTCGGGCCCCTTGCCCGTCGGCACTTGGGTGACGAAGTCGTCGGCCAGCTTGGCGAAGTCCTTGACCACGAACTTGATGGTCACGCCGGTGTCATTCTTGAACTTCTCGGCGACGGGCTTGAGCACCGGCTCCCGGTTGGAGTCGGTCCACACGGTGATGGTCCCGGCTCCGGCGGCGGGGGCGTTGGAGCCGCTGGCGCCGGCCGACGGGCTGGCTCCGCCGCCAGACTCCGACTTGCTGCCGCACGCGGACAGGGCGCTGGCGCCCACGGCGAGGCCGGCCAGGCCGATGAAGCCACGACGGCCGAGGGAGTAGCTCATGGTGTTGCCTTTCTGTCGCACCCGCGATTCCGGGCACCCATTGCCCGGCTCCGCGTCTGCAGTTCGTCAACATCGCGGGCAACCTCGCCCGTGATCGGTGTCCATCATCCCACCGTTGGTTGAAAGGGCAAGGCTTCGTGTTGGGAGTCCGGCTGTTGATCGGCTGAACCAACCGGGTGGCAGGTCACCGGACGAACTTAGGCGAGGCTTTGTTGAAAGGCGCCCGCCAATTAGGTAAGCATGGCGTTGTGAAATCTGACGAGACTACCGCGCGCCCCGCGTCGCCGGGGCTCGTCGACGCCGATGAGGACGCCTCCACCCGGGAACGGGTCGCGCGTTCCATCTTGGAACACGGCGCCAGCACCGCGGCGGAACTGGGGGAGCGGCTCAATCTCACCCCGGCCGCCATCCGTCGCCACCTGGCAGTGCTCACCGAACAGGGCCACATCGAACCCCGGGAACAGCGGGTCTACGGCGCCCGCGGCCGTGGCCGCCCCGCCAAGGTCTTCTCCCTGACCGATTCCGGGCGGTCCACCTTCTACCAGGCCTACGACGAGCTGGCCATCGCCGCCCTGCGGCAGTTGGTCAACGCCGTCGGCCCGGCCGCGATCAGCGCCCTGGCCTCCCAGCGGGTGGCCGACGTGGAGGAGGCCTTCCACCGGATCCGCACCGAACAGCCGGAGGCCACCGCCGCCGAGGTGCTGGCCCAGGCCCTGAACACCGATGGCTACGTCGCCAGCGTCAAGCCCGCCACCCTGGGTGACCAGCTCTGCCAGCACCACTGCCCGGTGGCGCACGTCGCCGAGCAGTTCCCGCAGCTGTGCGAGGCCGAGACCCAGTTGTTCAGCAAGCTGCTGGGCAGCCACGTGCAGCGGCTGGCCACCATCGCCCACGGCGACGGCGTCTGCACCACGCACATCCCGGTGCTGCAGGAAGGGGGGACCACCCCCCTTCAACCTCCCGCTGCGCTCGCGAGCACCGGCCCTCGCAGGCTCGACCCTGCGCTCGCGGAAGGAATTTCCGCCCAAGACCACACCTCTCCCGCAATCGATCGAAAGGCCCACTGACATGACTCAGGTAGACAACAAGCCGCTGGTGCCGGGCACCGGCGCCAGTCAGGACGAGCACCTGGACGCGCTGGGCAACTACCGCTTCGGCTGGCATGACTCCGACGCCGCCGGCTCGGCCGCCCAGCGCGGCCTGAACGAGGCCGTCGTGCGCAACATCTCCGAGCTGAAGAATGAGCCGGAGTGGATGCTGGACCTGCGGCTCAAGGGGCTCAAGCTCTTCGGCCGCAAGCCGATGCCCTCCTGGGGGGCTGACCTGGACGGCATCGACTTCGACAACATCAAGTACTTCGTCCGCTCCACGGAGAAGCAGGCCCAGACCTGGGAGGACCTGCCCGAGGAGATCAAGAACACCTACGACAAGCTGGGCATCCCGGAGGCCGAGAAGGCGCGGCTGGTGGCCGGCGTCGCCGCGCAGTACGAGTCCGAGGTGGTCTACCACAAGATCAACGAGGAGCTGGAGCGTCAGGGCGTCGTCTTCCTGGACACCGACACTGCTCTCAAGGAGTACCCGGAGCTCTTCCAGGAGTACTTCGCCACCGTCATCCCCGTCGGGGACAACAAGTTCAGCGCCCTGAACTCGGCCGTGTGGTCCGGCGGCTCCTTCATCTACGTGCCCAAGGGCGTCCACGTGGAGATCCCGCTGCAGGCCTACTTCCGGATCAACACCGAGAACATGGGCCAGTTCGAGCGCACCCTGATCATCGCCGACGAGGGCTCCTACGTGCACTACGTCGAGGGCTGCACCGCGCCGATCTACTCCTCGGACTCGCTGCACTCCGCCGTGGTGGAGATCGTGGTGAAGAAGAACGCCCGGGTGCGCTACACCACCATCCAGAACTGGTCCAACAATGTGTACAACCTGGTGACCAAGCGGGCCTCCTGTGAGGAGGGCGCCACCATGGAGTGGATCGACGGCAACATCGGCTCCAAGGTCACCATGAAGTACCCCGCGGTCTACCTGATGGGCGAGCACGCCAAGGGCGAGACCCTGTCGATCGCCTTCGCGGGCGAGGGCCAGCACCAGGACGCCGGCTCCAAGATGGTGCACTGCGCCCCCAACACCTCCAGCTCCATCATCTCCAAGTCGGTGGCCCGCGGCGGCGGCCGCAGCTCCTACCGCGGCCTGGTGGAGGTGCAGGAAGGCGCCCACCACTCCGCCTCCAGCGTGAAGTGCGACGCGCTGCTGGTGGACCAGATCAGCCGCTCCGACACCTACCCCTACGTCGACGTGCGGACCGACGACGTCTCCATGGCGCACGAGGCGACGGTCTCCAAGGTTTCCGACGACCAGCTCTTCTACCTGATGCAGCGCGGTCTGGAGGAGGACGAGGCGATGGCGATGATCGTGCGCGGCTTCGTCGAGCCGATCGCCCGCGAGCTGCCGATGGAGTACGCCCTGGAGCTGAACCGGCTGATCGAGCTGCAGATGGAGGGTGCGGTCGGCTGACCCGTCCCGCCACCACCCACTTGCATTTGACCCACAGAAAGAAGCACACAGTTGTCCACTGACACCGCACCGGCTGTCGCGGGCGCAATCGAGACGGTTGCCTCGCACCTGCACCCCACCCCCTCGTGGGACCTGACCGACCATCCCGAGCCCACCGGCCGGGAGGAGATCTGGCGGTTCACCCCGCTGAAGAAGTTCAGCACCCTGCTGGGTGACACCCCCAGCGACGCCTGCCTGGCCTGGGACGAGCAGTACCCGGCTGGCGTGACCAGCCGCGTGATCAGCACCGACGAGGCCAAGCAGCTGGCCGCCGAGGCCCCGCTGGACCGGGTGGCTGCGCTGGCCGCCCACCACGCCGGTGGCTGCCAGCTGATCGAGGTGCCGGCCGAGGCCGAGCTGGCTGAGCCGGTCCGGGTCACCCTGACCGGTGACGGCCAGCACGTCTGGGGACACCTGGCAATCCGCGTCGGCAACTTCGCCAAGGCCACCATCGTGCTGCGCTACGAGGGCACCGCCCAGTACGCGGAGAAGGTCGACGTGATCGTCGGCGACGGCGCACAGGTGACCCTGGTCACGCTGCAGGACTGGGCCGAGGGCGCCGTGCACGGCGGTCAGCGCTCCGTCCAGGTGGGCCGCGATGCGCACGTCAAGCTGGTCACCGCCTCTCTGGGCGGCTCCGCCATCCGGCTTCAGGAGGACGTGCGCTATGCCGGCCCCGGCGGCGAGCTGGAGCAGTACGGCCTGTACTTCGTGGACCAGGGCGAGCACGTGCAGCACCGGATCTTCGTGGACCACAATGCGCCCCAGACCAAGTCCAATGTGGACTACCGCGGCTGCCTGCAGGGCGACGGTGCGCACTCGGTCTGGATCGGCGACGTGCTGATCCGCAAGGTGGCCGAGGGCATCGAGACCTACGAGAACAACAAGAACCTGCTGCTCACCGAGGGCGCCAAGGCCGACAGTGTGCCCAACCTGGAGATCGAGACCGGCGAGATCGCCGGTGCCGGGCACAGCTCCACCACCGGGCGGTTCGACGACAACCATCTCTTCTACCTGATGAGCCGCGGCATCCCAGAGCCCGAGGCCCGTCGCCTCGTGGTGCACGGCTTCTTTGTGGACATCGTCCGCCGGGTGGGCGTGCCCGCCGTGGAGGAGCGGCTGATGGAGGCCGTCGAGCAGGAACTGGCCTTCGTCTCCGCCGAGGCGCAGGCCGAGGCCGCGCAGTGAGCTACCGCGACGCCTGCGCGCTGGCCGACCTGGGCGAGCAGCCCCTGGCCGTCACCGTGGGGGGCACGGACGTGGCGCTGGTGCGCTCCGGCGAGGAGATCTTCGCGATCTTCGACGAGTGCTCCCACGCCAAGATCAAGCTCAGCGAGGGCGAGGTGGAGGGCGACAGCATCGAGTGCTGGCGGCACAATGTCGGCTTCAGCCTGCGCACCGGCCAGCCCCTGCACCTGCCGGCCACCGAACCGGTGCCGGTCTACCCGACCAAGATCACCGACGGACGCGTGCTCGTCGACCTGGACAACCCGATCAAGATCACTGAAACTCTGGAGAACTGAGATGTCGAAGCTGGAAATCATCGACCTGCACGTGGACGTGGAGACCGAGACCGGTCCCAAGCCGATCCTCAAGGGCGTCAACCTGACCATCAACGATGGTGAGGTGCACGCCATCATGGGCCCCAACGGCTCCGGCAAGTCCACCCTGGCCTACTCCATCGCGGGCCACCCGAAGTACACCATCACCTCCGGCAAGGTGCTGCTGGATGGTCAGGACCTGACCGAGATGACCGTCGACGAGCGTGCCCGCGCCGGCCTCTTCCTGGCCATGCAGTACCCCGTCGAGGTGCCCGGGGTGAGCGTCGCCAACTTCCTGCGCACCGCCAAGACGGCACTGGACGGCCAGGCCCCCAAGGTGCGCACCTGGGTCAAGGACGTCAACGCCGCGCTGGAGAAGATGCAGCTGGACAAGGAGTTCGCCGCCCGTTCGGTGAACGAGGGCTTCTCCGGTGGCGAGAAGAAGCGGCACGAGATTGCCCAGCTGGAGCTGCTCAACCCGAAGGTCGCCATCCTGGACGAGACCGACTCCGGCCTGGACATCGACGCCCTGCGCGTCGTCAGTGAGGGCGTCAACCGGTTCAGCGAGCAGGGCGACCGCGGCGTGCTGCTGATCACCCACTACTCACGGATCCTGCGCTACGTGAACCCCACCCACGTGCACGTCTTCGTCGACGGCCGGGTGGCCGCCGAGGGTGGCAAGGAGCTGGCCGAGGAGCTGGAGGCCAGCGGCTACGAGCAGTACATCAAGGCCTATGCCCCCGCTGAGGCCAACTCCGGGGCTTACGGGCACCGCACAACCCAGGGCGCCGCTGACGCACCCGCGTCAGCGGCGCACACAGGTGGCAGCAATCCAATTGGCAGCAATTACTGTCAGGCAAGGAGCACCATGACTGAACAGACCCATCCCGGTCTGGACGTGGACGCCATCCGGGCCGACTTCCCGATCCTCTCCCGCACGGCGGGGGAGTACCCGCTGGTCTACCTGGACAGCGCCAACACCTCGCAGAAGCCGCGTCAGGTGGTCGACGCCATCGCCGAGCACTATCTGCAGCACAACGCCAATGTCGCCCGCGCCATGCACCTCTTGGGCGGTGAGGCCACCGCCGCCTTCGAGGGCGCGCGGGAGACCATCGCCCGCTTCATCGGCGCCGACAGTGCTTCCGAGGTGGTCTTCACCAAGAACGCGTCGGAGGCGCTGAACCTGGCCGCCAACTCGCTGGGGGCCACGCTCAAGCCGGGCGACGAGGTGGTGGTCTCCGTGATGGAGCACCACTCCAACATCGTGCCCTGGCAGCTGGTCTGCGAGCGCACCGGCGCCACGCTGCGCTGGTTCGACATCACCGACGAAGGTCGGCTTGATCTTGAGGCTGCCGAGCGCGACGGACTGATCAATGAGAAGACCAGGATCGTCTCGGTCACCTGGATCAGCAATGTGCTGGGCACCGTCAACCCGATCGGCAAGATCAGCGAGCTGGCCCACGCCGTCGGCGCCACCATGGTGGTCGACGGCTCGCAGGGTGTCCCGCAACGGCCCACGGACGTCACCGAGCTGGGTTGTGACCTGCTGGCCTTCACCGGCCACAAGATCTGCGGCCCCACCGGCGTCGGCATCCTGTGGGGACGCGCCGAGCTGCTGGACCGGATGCCGCCATTCCTGGGTGGCGGCGAGATGATCGAGGTGGTCAAGATGACCGGCTCCACCTTCGCGCCGCCGCCGCACCGCTTCGAGGCCGGCACCCCGCCGATCGTCCAGGCCGTCGGTCTGGCCGCCGCCCTGGACTACGTCTCCGGGATCGGGATGGACAAGATCGCGGCCCATGAGCACCAGATCACCGCGCTGATGCTGGAGCGCTTGCAGCGGATCGACGGCCTGTGGATCCTCGGACCCACCGAGGCCGTCGAGCGCGGGGGAGCGGTCAGCTTCACCCTGGACGGGGTGCATCCGCACGACATCATGCAGATGCTGGACTCCCGCGGCGTCGCCATCCGCGGCGGCCACCACTGTGCCCGTCCGCTGCACGAGCGGCTCGGCGTGCAGTCCTCGGTGCGGGCGTCCGGCTACCTGTACACCACGCCCGACGAGGTGGAGCAGTTGGCCGAGACGCTGGAATGGACCAAGGACTTCTTTGGTTCCAAGTTTGCGGGCACTGGCCAGAGCCGGATCCGTCGTCGCCGGGCAGCCAAGGAGAGCAAGTGAGCGTTGAACAGATGTACCAGGAGATCATCCTGGACCACTACCGGGAGAAGCTGAACTCCGGCCTGCGTGAGCCCTACCAGGCCGAGGTGCACCACGTGAACCCGTCCTGCGGCGACGAGCTCACCCTGCGGGTGCAGCTGGACGGCGACAGAATTGCCGACATCAGCTACCACGCCGAGGGCTGTTCCATCTCCCAGGCCTCCAGCAGCGTGATGAGCGAGCTGCTGATCGACCGCGACGTGGCCGATTCGCTGGCCCTGCACGACGAATTCCTGGCGATGATGCAGAGCCAGGGCAAGGCCGAGCCCGACGAGGACCGGCTGGAGGACGGCGTCGCCTTCGTCGGCGTCTCCCAGTTCCCCGCCCGGGTCAAGTGCGCGATGCTCGGCTGGTCTGCCGCCCGCGACGCCATCCTGCGCGCCCAGGCCGGCGCCGAGAACCCTTCCCCGACCACCACTGAGGAGCACTGAGGTGTCCAATCCCAATCACCCGCTGAACGCGGATGCCGCGGCCGACCGGGCCGAGGCCGATCAGGCTGCGGCCGACCGGGCCGCCGTCCGGCGCCCCAGCGACCTGGTCAAGGACGAGCTGCCGGGAGGCGAGGCCAGCAAGCCCGTCGCCAGCATCGAGGACGTCGAGGAGGCCATGCGCGACGTGGTCGACCCCGAGCTGATGGTCAACGTGGTTGACCTCGGGCTCGTCTACGGCGTGCACGTCGACGAAGGCAACAACGCCACCATCGACATGACCCTGACCAGCCCCACCTGTCCGCTCACCGACCGGATCGAGTACGACACCCAGGCCGCGCTGGAGGGCCTGGTGGAGACCGCCACCATCAACTGGGTCTGGCTGCCGCCGTGGTCCCTGGAGATGATCACCGACGACGGCCGCGAGCAGCTGCGCAGCATCGGGTTCAACGTCTAGTGGTCAGGCCGGCTTGGGCAGGTGGGTGGCGCCGGTGATGGCCGCCAGCACCTGTTCATAGCTGGCCTGGTCGGCCCGGAAGCTGCCGTTGTTGCGGCCGTGGCGCAGCACCTCGATCCGGTCGGCCACCGCCCGGATGTCCGTGAGGTTGTGGCTGATCAGGATCACGCCGAGCCCCTGACTGCGCAGTTCGTCCACGTAACCCAACACCTCGGCTGTCTGCCCCACGGAGAGGGAGGCGGTGGGTTCGTCCAGCACCACCAGCGAGGGATTGCTGACCAGGGTGCGGGCGATGGCCACGCACTGGCGTTGACCAGCGGAGAGCTGGCGCAGGGCGACCCGGGTGTCCGGGATGCGCGCGTTGACCGTGCCCAGATGATGACGGGCCTGGGCCCGCATCCGGGCATGGTCCAGCAGCCCCAGCCGGGTGCGCAGCTCCTGCCCCAGGAAGACATTGCCGACGACGTCCAGGTTGTCCACCAGCGATGACTCCTGGAAGACCGAGGCGATCCCCAGCAGCGTTGCGGCGCGGGGCGAGGCAATGGACACCGGCCGTCCGTCCAACAGGATCTGGCCGGAGGTGGGCTGCTGCACGCCGCCGATGATCCGCGCGATGGTGGACTTGCCCGCGGCATTGTCGCCCACCAGGGCGACGACCTCCCCGCGGTGCACCGTCAGGTCCACGTCGACGGCGGCCTGCACCCCACCGAAGGTCATCCCGACCCCGCGCAACTCCAGCAGAGGCTCACTCACGGCCGGCTCCTTCCTGGGCCAGCGCCGCGGCCCCCATCGCCTCGGCCCCGCGCCCCAGCTCGGGGGACACCAACAATTCGTCGGCCTCGCCCAGCAAGGGGCGGGAGCGCAGCGCCTCCCGCACCGGATCGAGCAGCAGGTCACCCACCTCGGCCAACTCGCCACCCAGCAGGATCCGGTCTGGCCCCAGCATGGTTGCGGTGTTGGCGATCACCTGACCCAGCACGCGGGCGCTGTCCACCAGGACATGCCGGCACCCGGCATCGCCCCGATTGGCGGCCTGGATGATCTGGCGCAGCCCCAGTGGCCCGTGGCTGAGCCGCAGCCGGTCGGCCATCGCGGCCGGGGAGACCACCGTGCTCAGGCAGCCCCGGGCGCCGCAGCGGCAGATCGCCCCGCCGGCGTCCACCTGGACATGGCCCAGGGCCCCCACCGACGCCGACCGGCCGCGGTGCGGCTGGCCGTCCAGCAACAGGCAGGCCTCGACGCTCTCCCCGGCCCGCACGTGCAGCGCCACCGCGGCGCCACGCAGGGCACCGAAGCGGTACTCGGCCACCGCCGCCGCGTCGGCCTGGCGCTCCAGCAGCACCGGACGGTTCAGCCGTCGGGACAGGGTCTCGGCCACGTCCACGTCCTCCCAGCCCTGCAGGGAGCGGCCGGGTACGACGGGGGACAGGTCGGCGGGCAGCGCTACCCCCACGTCCGTCACCTCATCCAGGCTCGCGCCCACCTGGTCGGCGGCCTCGCCCACCAACAGGGCCACCCGGTCCAGGGTCGTGTCATAGCGGTGATCGTGCGGCAGCGGAAGGTGCCGCGCGTGCTGCACGGTGTGCGACGCGTCGGCCAGGTAGACGTCCAGTGAGCGGGGCCCGATGTGCACCCCGAAGGTCAGGGTGGAAGTGGCCGCCAGGCTCACCTGCTGCGCCCGTCGCCCGGACCGGGTGGTGGCACTGGTCACCACCCGGCCGTCGGCCTCCAACTGCTTGACGATGTTGGACACCGTCGCGGCGGACAGCCCGGTGTCGGCGGCCAGTTCTACCTGGGTGATGGCGCCGAAGGTGCGCACCGAGTCCAGGATCCGGTTGGCATTGGCCTCGCGCAGGGAGGTCTGCGAACCGGGGGAGCCCACGGCCCACCACCTCCTGTTGCATCGGGTTGAGGAATCCTATGTGAGACCTTGCTTCCGTTCACCTCCAAAAGTCAAGAGCTGGTCACGTGGGGTGATTGGAGGAGAATCGCCCGGAATTGAATTCAAGTCTTGACGGCAAGCCCGCGGCGGCTTTACCTTGTGTTCATCCCGACGTGCGCTGGCGCTCGCCGGTGCGAGTCAAAGGAGACAAGCGATGGCCGACGAATCCCACGTCATCCTCGAAATGCGCGACATCACCAAGACCTTTCCCGGTGTGCGCGCGCTCGACGGGGTGACCATGCGGGTGCGCCGCGGGGACATCCACTCCATCTGCGGGGAGAACGGCGCCGGCAAGTCCACCCTGATGAAGGTGCTCTCCGGAGTTCATCCGCACGGAACCTACGACGGCCAGATCCTGTTCGACGGCAAGGAGGTGAGCTTCGGCACCATCAAGGACTCCGAGCGCGAGGGCATCGTGATCATCCACCAGGAACTCGCCCTGATCCCGGAGCTCAGCGTGGCCGAGAACATCTTCCTGGGCGATGAGCTCACCGCCCATGGCCTGATCGACTGGAACCAGGCACGTACCCGCGCCATGGACCTGCTGGCGCGCGTCGGGCTGGAGATCAGCCCGGACACCAAGATCAAGAGTCTTGGGGTGGGGCAACAGCAGCTGGTCGAGATTGCCAAGGCGCTCAGCAAGGACGTCAAGCTGCTGATCCTGGATGAGCCCACCAGCGCCCTGAACGAGGACGACTCCGCCAACCTGTTGGACCTGATGCGGGGCCTCAAGGCCAAGGGCATCACCCAGATCATGATCAGCCACAAACTCAACGAGATTGCGGCCATCAGCGACGCCGTCACCGTGATCCGCGACGGGAAGACCGTCGAGACCTATGACGTGGTGGCCGGCCAGGTGGACGAGGACCGGATCATCAAGGCGATGGTGGGTCGCTCGATCGAGAACCGCTACCCCGACCACGAGTCGCACCCCGGCGAGGTGCTGTTCGAGGTGAAGGACTGGACGGTGGAACATCCGGAGATCCCGGGGCGTCTGGTGGCCAAGGGATCCAGCTTCGACGTTCGGGCGGGAGAGGTGGTCGGTTTCGCCGGCCTGATGGGCGCGGGACGCACCGAGCTGGCCCGCTCCCTGTTTGGCCGCAGCTACGGCATCTACCGCGGTGGCCAGGTCTTCCTGGAGGGCAAGCAGGTCAATCCGAAGACCGTGCAGCAGGCGATTGACCTGGGTATCGCCTACGTCACCGAGGACCGCAAGACCCTGGGGATGAACCTGCTGGACTCGATCAAGACCACCATCACCGCCGCCAATCTCAAGGCGATCCTCAAGGGCTTCCTGCTGGATCTCGGCAAGGAGAAGGAGGTCAGCAATCGATTCCGCGACGAGCTGCGGATCAAGTCTCCCTCCACCGACATCGGGGTGGCGACGCTGTCGGGCGGCAACCAGCAGAAGGTGGTGCTGGCCAAGTGGATGTACCCCGAACCCAAGGTGCTGATCCTGGATGAGCCCACCCGCGGCATCGACGTCGGTGCCAAGTACGAGATCTACAAGCTGATCCACAAGCTCGCCGACGAGGGCAAGGCGGTCATCATGATCTCCTCGGAACTGCCCGAACTGCTCGGCGTGAGCGATCGGATCTACACCATCTGTGAGGGGCGGATCACCGGCTGCCTGCCCGCGGCGGGTACCGACCAGGAAGACCTCATGCGCCGGATGACCACCACGTCGGTGCAGCCCACCCAGACCCAGCCGGCCGAGCCGGCGCTCAACTGACAGGTACGGGAAGACCCATGAAGGCGATCAAGCAAGTCCTTGGCAGCAATCTCCAGCAGTACACGATGATCGCAGTCCTGGTCATCCTGGCCGTTGGATTCCACCTCGAGACCGGCGGGCGCATGCTCACCCCGGCCAATGCGCAGAGCCTGATCACCGGCAATGCCTATGTGCTGATCATGGCGCTGGGCATGTTGATGGTGATCGTGATCGGTCAGATCGACCTCTCGGTGGGGTCGGTCGCGGGCTTCGTCGGCTACTTCGTGTGCTGGCTGGTGGCCAGTCATGGCCTCAACTGGGTGCTCGCGGTGATCATGGGCATCGCGTTGGGTGCCGCCATCGGTGCCTGGCACGGCTTCTGGTTGGCGCGGGTTGGGATCCCCGGCTTCATCACCACCCTGGCCGGCATGATGATCTTCCGCGGCGCCCTGATCTGGCTGTCCAACTCGATCTCCCTGGCCGCGCCCCCCGAGCTGGCCAAGTTCGGTGCGGGCTATCTGCCCGAATGGGGCCCCGCCTTCACCGGGATGAACAACTCGACCCTGCTGCTCGGTCTGCTGGGGGTCGCCTTCGTCGCCTGGAGCCAGCTCAATGGCCGTCGCCAGAGCCTCAAGCGCGGCGTCGAGGCACCGATGTGGGCCACCATCACTCGGATCGTCCTGCTCGCGGTGGTCATCGGCTATGTCACCTGGCTGTTCGGCTCGGGGCGCCCCGGTACGTCCTTCCCAGTGCCCGGCGTCATCCTGCTCTTCCTGGTGATCGTCTACTACTTCATGACTGAGCGCACCCGTTTCGGCCGGCACGTCTATGCGGTGGGTGGCAACAAGGCCGCCGCCGCGCTGAGCGGGGTCAACGTCAAACGCACCTACTTCCTCACCATGCTCAACATGAGCTTCCTCGCGGCTCTGGCCGGCATCCTGTTCATCGGCCGGGCCAGCGCCGCCGGCGCCAATGATGGCAACGGCTGGGAGCTCGACGCCATCGCCGCCGTCTTCATCGGTGGTGCCGCGGTCAGCGGCGGCATCGGCACCGTGATGGGCGCCATGATCGGTGGCCTCGTGATGGCGGTGCTCAACTCCGGCCTGACCTTGATGGGCGTCGGTTCCGGGCAGACGCAGGTGATCAAGGGTCTGGTGCTGCTGGCTGCCGTCGCCTTCGACGTGTGGAACAAGACCCAGGGCCGGCCGTCGATCATCGGCCGTCTCACCGGGGGCAGCAAGCCCAAGGCGGGGGAGCCCGCCGCCGTGGCCGCGGCAGCCGCTGCCAGCGAGACCCCCGGGGACGCCGGCCCCGCCGTCTCCGCTGGCGACACGATGCCCGGAACCCCCGGCCTCTGAGCCGGACCCGAACCCACACCCACGGCAGTACCCGGGCGGAGACTCCGCACCGGTCCATTGAAAGGAATCCCCATGCAGGTCACTCGTAGGTCGCTCCTCGGCAGTGTTGCCGGGCTCGCCGCCGCTGCCAGCCTCAGCGCCTGTGGCGGCTCCAGCCGAGGCGGCTCCTCCTCGTCCAGCTCCTCGGCCGCCGAGGGTGGTGCCGGTTTCGCCGCCGACGCGAAGATCGGCATCTCGCTGCCTTGGCTCGGTACCCAGAACTGGAAGGAGGCGCAGGACATGTTCACCTCCCAGCTCAAGGAGGCCGGCATGACCGCCGTCGTCCAGTCGGCCGAGAACAAGGCCACCAACCAGCAGCAGCAGATCAGCGCCATGATCCAGCAGGGTTGCAAGGTGATCGTCGTCGGGCCGGTCGACGGCAAGCAGCTCGGCGATGTGCTGGGCCAGGCCAAGAGTGCCGGGATCAAGGTGATTGGCTACGACCGCCTGATCGAGAACACCGACGCCGTCGACGCCGTCACCCAGTTCGGCTCGGTGCGCACCGGCGAGCTGCAGGGCCAGTCCCTGCTGGATGGCCTGAAGGCCCGCAAGGGCGAGGGCCCCTACAACATCGAGCTCTTCGGCGGCGGCCCCACCGATCCGAATGCCCCCAACTTCTTCAAGGGCGCCATGAAGGTGCTGCAGCCCAAGATCGACGACGGCACCCTCAAGATCCTGTCCGGACAGAAGACCTTCGAGCAGTGCGCCACCCCGGACTGGGACAACAACAAGGCCCAGACCCGGATGGACTCCCTGCTTTCGGGCTTCTACCAGGGCAAGAAGGTTCATGGCGTGCTGTCTCCGAATGACGGCATCGCCCGCGCCATCATGACCGCCTGCAAGCAGGCCGGCCAGGAGGTTCCGGTCGTCGACGGCCTGGATGCCGAGAACGAGTCGGTGGTCTCCGTCTGGAAGGGTGAGCAGTGGTCCACCGTGGCGAAGCCCACCAAGCTGCTGGTGGGCAAGACCGTGGAGCTGATCAAGGCGATGCAGAAGGGTGAGAAGCTGCCCGACCCGTCGGAGAAGGCCAACAACGGCAAGGTCGAGGTGCCGATCTACGCCCTGGACCCGGTGGTGGTCACCAAGGAGAATGCCAAGGAAGCCTTCAAGGATGACCCGGCCCGCCTGAAGCTGCTGGGCTGAGCCAGGCCCGATCTGGTCTTCACCTGATCTGCGCGATCGCCGGTGCCCTCGCGGGGTGCCGGCGATCGCCGCTTTTCGGGGGCGGTGCCAGCTACTGACCGCCGGTCACCCGGCGGGCCGCTGCTGGGGGCGGCCGGTGAGCGGCCAGCTCTCCACCACCGTGTACTGGCTGTGATTGCGGGGCCCCTGCACTGATTCCACCAGCGCCAGCCGATCCGCCCGCCAGCCGCTGGTGTGGAGCCGGGCAAGCCAGGGTTCGTTGGTGCTCTGGTCAGCGGGGCGGTCCAGCCGGGCCAAGGTGAGGTGCGGCTGGTAGGGGCGGTGCTCGAAGCCGATCCCCAGCGGGCCGGCCACTCGTCGGCATCCCACGGCCAGGGCGGGCAGTCCTTCGCCGGGGTCATCCAGCAAGGCAATCAGGTGCCGGGCCGCAGCCAGCCGGGGGAAGGCCCCGCCACCACGGACGGCCAACGGGAAGGGCGCGGCCTGGGCGGCCACACCGGCCAGGGCGGCGGCATAGTCATCGAGCGCGTGCTCGGCGACCGTCGGGGTGAACAGCAGCGTGACATGCCAGTTCTCCAGCGGGCTCCAGCGCACCGCCGGGCCGCTGAGGCTGCGGGGGAGCTCCAGGGCGTCGTCGAGTTGCGCAATGATCTCCCGCGGCGGCAGGACTGCGGTGAACAACCGATGGCTGGGATCCCTCGACATGTCCCCACCCTGCCACACCCGGTTGGGCCGGCATTGCCGCCAAAGTTGGCAGCCCAGCTGACACAGAAATTCTCTTGCACGTTCCAATTGGCAAAAGATTGCCATCTTGGGCAGCGCCTGCGGCCGTGGTGCCCGGGAAGCGGCCAGCTGAGTGCCAGCTGGCCGCGCTTTCGACTTGCGGGGGCGCAACTGGGAGAATCACCGGGTGCTGCAGGTCAAGGATCTTGAGGTGCGGGCCGGTGCCCGCCTGTTGTTGTCTCCCATCTCCTTCCAGGTGATCCCCGGTGACCGGATCGGCCTGGTGGGCCGCAATGGCGCCGGGAAGACGACGCTCACCCGGATCCTCGCTGGGGAAGGGATGCCCGCTGGGGGCGAGGTGACCCGTAGCGGGCAGCTGGGCTACCTGCCGCAGGATCCGCGCGACGGCGACCTGCACGTGCTGGCCCGGGACCGGATCCTCTCCGCCCGCGGACTGGACCGGGTGATCGTCAAGATGCGGGATCTGGAAGAGCAGATGAGCACCGCCAAGGGCGCCGAGCGGGAGGCTGCGATGAGCGCCTACAGCAAGGCCGAAGCGCAGTTCATCGCCGCCGGTGGCTACGGCGCCGAGAGCGAGGCGCACCGGATTGCCGCCAACCTCAGCCTGCCGGACCGGGTGCTGGCCGAACCGCTGCAGAACCTCTCCGGTGGCCAGCGCCGCCGGATCGAGTTGGCCCGGATCCTGTTCTCCGGCGCCGACACCCTGCTGCTGGACGAGCCAACCAACCACCTGGACGCCGACTCGATTGCCTGGTTGCGGGACTTCCTCAAGACCTATCCCGGGGCGCTGATGATGATCAGCCACGACACCGGTCTGCTGGATGCCACGGTCAACAAGGTCTTCCACCTGGACGCCAACCGCGCGGAGATGGACCTCTACTCCATGGGTTGGAAGCTCTACCTCAAGCAGCGCGAGACCGACGAGAAGCGTCGTCGGCGGGAGCGTGCCAATGCGGAGAAGAAGGCTGCCCAGTTGCTGCAGCAGGCCGACAAGCTGGGGGCAAAGGCGACCAAGGCCGCCGCCGCCCACAACATGCAGCGCCGTGCAGAGCGGATGCTGGGCGGCCTGGAGGCCGAGCGTGAGGCCGACAAGGTGGCCCGGATCCGTTTCCCGGAGCCGGCGCCCGTCGGCAAGGTGCCGCTGATGGCCGAGGGGCTGAGCAAGTCCTATGGTTCGCTGGAGGTCTTCACCGGTGTTGATCTTGCGATCGACAAGGGCTCCAAGGTGGTGATTCTGGGTCTGAACGGTGCGGGCAAGACCACCATGCTGCGGATCCTGGCCGGCGTGGAGGAGTCCGACACCGGCCGGCTGATCCCCGGGCATGGCCTCAAGATCGGCTACTTCGCGCAGGAGCACGACCTGATCGACCTGTCCGCCAGCGTTCTGGACAACATGGTGGCCAGCGCGCCGACCATGAATGCCACCGAATGCCGCAAGGTGCTGGGTTCCTTCCTGTTCACCGGCGACGACGTTGAGAAGCCGGCGCGGGTGCTGTCCGGCGGCGAGAAGACCCGCCTGGCGTTGGCGATGCTGGTGGTCAGCTCCGCCAATGTGCTGCTGCTGGACGAGCCCACCAACAACCTGGACCCGGCCAGCCGGGAGGAGGTGCTGGCGGCAATCAGCACCTACACCGGCGCGATCATCCTGGTCACGCACGACGCGGGCGCCGTCGACGCGCTGGACCCGGACCGGGTGCTGCTGCTGCCCGATGGCGATGAGGACCTGTGGAGCCAGGACTACCGCGACATCGTCGCGCTCGCCTGAGCACCGGCTCCCCGGCGCGGCGCGCGACGGCGTGGTGCGGCCCCGGGGGCGGTTGGTTGTGATTTGATCTTGGTCATCTCGTCGGGAAGGCTCGACGGGCGGACGAAGGGACCATCGTCATGGCCGAAACCACCCTTGGACGCGGCGCCCGGATCACCGGGGCAGCCCGCGAGCAACTGGCTGCGCAGCTGGTGCAGCGCTATGAACGGGGTGAGTCCATCCGGGCGATCGCCACGGACCTGGGCCGCTCCTATGGCTGGGTGCAGGGGATGCTCAAGCAGGCCGGGGTGACGCTGCGCGGCCGCGGCGGCCCGACCAGGGGCCAGGCCGGGGCCGAGCGGGCCCGGGTGGCGTGGGCGGGGAATAGCAATCCCCCGGCCGGTGTTGTACCGGCGACGGAAGAGCCCCCGGCGGCCCAGAAGACCAAGGTCAAGAAGGCCAAGGTCAAGAGCCCGGAGAACCCGGCCCGCGAGGGTGCGGACGAGGCCGCGACGAGCACCAAGAGCAAGGCGAAGGGGCGCAAGCCCGCGGCGGAACAGCCGATGGCGGGGATTCCCGAGGCGCCGGCCAAGCCGAAGAAGCCGAAGAAGGCGAAGGCGGAGCAGTCCACCCCAGCACCGGACAAGGGCAAACAGCCGAAGGCCGGGAAGGCCAAGAAGGCCCCGGTGGACGAGCCCCCAGGCAAGAAGAAGCAGCTCGTCGAGACGAACGAGAAGGTGGAAAAGACTGACAAGTCGAAGAAATCCAAGAAGGACAAGAAGTCCAAGAAGAAGTCCAAGTAGCCGACGAAGGGGGCCACGATGAGCGGAATGGGTGGCCCCGGAGGCCGATTGATGGGGGGCCTGAAGAAGGACCCCGAACTGAAGCACCATGATCTTGCTCCCGGTACGGTGCGCCGGGTGATCGGCTACGGCCGTCCCTACCAGGGCCTGCTGTTGGTCTTCCTGCTGTGCGTCGTGCTGAGCGCCGTGGCCGGGGTGGTGCCCCCGCTGCTGTTCAAGACCATCGTCGACGATGGCGTGCTCAAGGGCGACACCGGCCTGGTGCTGCGGATGGCGGGCATCGTCGCCGGCCTGGCCGTGGCCGAGGCCGCGCTCAGCATCCTGCAGCGCTGGTGTTCCGCCCGGGTGGGCGAGGGTCTGATCTATGACCTGCGCACCCAGGTCTTCGACCACGTCAGCTCCATGCCGCTGGCCTTCTTCAGCCGCACCCACACCGGCAAGCTGGTCAGCCGGCTGCAGTCCGACGTGCTGGGTGCCCAGCGGGCCTTCACCACCACGCTGTCCAGCGTGCTGAGCAATGTGATCTCCTTGGCCCTGGTGCTGGCGGCGATGATCTCGCTGAGCTGGCAGCTGACCCTGGCCTCGCTGGTGCTGCTGCCGGTCTTCCTGATCCCGGCCCGGGTGGTGGGCGGCCGGCTGGCCGGCCTGACCCGGGACTCGATGCAGCTCAACGGTGACCTGTCCGCCCTGATGACCGAGCGGTTCACCGTCTCCGGCGCGCTGCTGGTCAAGCTCTTCGGCCGGCCCGCCGACGAGCACCGGCTGTTCGCCGGCAAGGCGCAGGAATTGCGCGGCAATGGCGTCACCATCGCCATGGTGGGCCGGTTGTTCATGACCGCGATGACCCTGGTGGCCGCGCTGGCCACCGCCCTGGTCTACGGCGCCGGCGGCTGGATGGCCATCAAGGGCTCACTGACCGTCGGCACCCTGACCGCGCTGGCCGGGCTGCTGGCCCGCCTCTACGGCCCCTTGGTGCAGCTCACCAATGTCCGGGTGGACGTGATGAGCGCGCTGGTCAGCTTCGAGCGGGTCTTCGAGGTGCTGGACCTCAAGCCGCTGATCAGCGACGCGCCCGACGCCCGTCGGGCCAGCGGCCGGGCGTCGATCGACTTCGAGCAGGTGAGCTTCACCTACCCCGACCCGGAACTGGTCTCGCTGCCCTCCCTGGAACCGGTCACCCCCGGGCAGGAGAGCCGCAACCAGCAGGTGCTGACCGACGTCAGCTTCCACGCCGCACCCGGGCAGACGGTCGCGCTGGTGGGGCCGTCTGGGGCCGGCAAGACCACCGTGACCAACCTGCTCACCCGGCTCTACGACGTCACCGACGGCAGCGTGAAGGTCGGCGGCGACGACGTCCGGGAACTCACCCAGGAGTCGCTGCAGCAGATGGTGGGTTATGTCACCCAGGACGCCCACATGTTCCACGACACCATCCGCAACAACCTGGCCTACGGTGCGCCCGGCGCCTCCGAGCGGCAGATGCGCGACGCCCTGGCGGCCGCCCAGATCCTGCCGCTGGTGGACCGGCTGCCCGACGGGCTGGACACCATGGTGGGGGAGCGCGGCTACCGGCTGTCCGGTGGTGAGCGGCAGCGCTTCGCGATTGCCCGGCTGCTGCTGAAGGCCCCGCCGATCGTCGTGCTGGACGAGGCGACGGCCCACCTGGACAGCGAATCCGAGGTGGCGGTGCAGCGGGCGCTGGACGCGGCGATGGCCGACCGCACCTCCGTGGTGATCGCCCACCGGCTGTCCACCGTGCGCGCCGCGGACCAGATCCTGGTGCTGGAGGCCGGCCGGATCGTCGAGCGGGGCACCCACGCCGAGCTGCTGGCCGCCAACGGACCCTATGCGGAGCTGTACCACTCCCAGTTCGAGTAGCCGGTCAGTCGTTGACCTCGGTCGCGGTGCCGTTGGCGAAGGCCAGCAGGCGCGCGGTCTGCTGCAGGCCGCGGGGGGCGAAGGTTGACCAGAAGTGGTTCCAGAGGTTCGTCATGACTCCATGCTGTGTGATCAAATGATCACATGCAACGATCATCTCGGCAGAAAATGATCATCCAAGCGTTGGGGAGACAGCCCATCTCCGTCGAGGCGCTGAGCGAGTTGACGGGGGCGTCGGCGGTGACGATTCGGCGCGACCTGACCGAGCTGCAGGGCCACGGTCTGCTCCGACGGGTGCACGGCGGCGCGGTGGCCGTCGGCCTGCGCGGAACCCCATTGCCCTACGAGCTGCGGGCCGCGGAGAATGCCGACGGCAAGCGGGCTATCGCCCAGCTGCTGTCCGGCCTGGTGAGCGACGACATGTCGATCATCCTGGACAACGGATCCACCATGGACGCCGTCGCGCGTGCCCTGGCGGGACGGCGGGTGACGGCCCTGTGCATGTCGCTACGGGCGGCCGTGGAGCTGAGCAGTGAACCCGGGCCGGTGGTGATCACGCCGGGTGGGCCGGTCCAGCAGCCGAGCCTGCGCAGCGGCAGCGCCGCCTCCCTGGCGGCCCTGGCGGACTTCCGGGCAGACCTTGCCGTGATGGGCGCCTGCTCCGTGAACCCCGCCCAGGGGTTGACGGTCACCACGCACGAGGATGCGCAGGTCAAGCGGGCCATCATCGGGGCGTCGTCCCGCGTCGTGCTGGCCGCGACGGGGGACAAGCTCACCCGCACCTCCACCTTCCGCTTCGGCAGCATCGAGGACCTCGACGATCTGGTCACCACCCCCGAGGCCCCACCCGAGCTGCTCGACGAGTTCATCGCCGCCGGGGTCCGGGTCCACCTGGCGCGCTGAGGCCAGTTCCGCCGGTCAGCCACCCATGCCCGGGCGACGAAAGACGCTGAGCTGCACGTCGGCGTCCACCGCCATGTCGCCCGGGGCATCCCCGTGTTCGTGGAAGGCATTGGGCCCCATCTGCACCAGGTCGGTCACCGCGGCGGTGTCCAGGGTCATGGTCCAGCGGATCCGCTGGCTCCAGATCGCCTCGAAGGCGCCGGCCATGGAACGGTTCAGCCGGGCCAGCTTGTCCTCCTGGATTCCCAGCAGGCCCAGGGATTCCCGGGCCTGGGCCAGGTGCTGCTCGTTCGGGGTGACCACCAGCAGCAGGCCGCCGGGGGCCGTGACGCGGGCGAACTCGGCGGGATTGCGCGGGGCGAAGCAGCACAACAGCACGTCGGCCACCCCGGAGCGGATCGGCAGGCCCGCCCAGGTGTCGGCCACCACCGCGCCCATCCGCGGGTGCGCCTTGGCGGCCCGACGGCAGGCCATCGGCGAGATGTCGGTGGCCAGGCCCACCGCGTCGGGGTGGGCATCCAGCACGCCGGCCAGGTAGTGGCCGGTGCCGGCCCCCACCTCGACGATTCGTCGCGCAGCCCGTACCCGGCCGCGCAGGGCGTCGACGATCGGCTGGTAGTGCCCCGCACCCAGGAAGCGCGCCCGGGCGGCCACCATGTCCGCGGTGTCGGCGTTCTGCGGCGCGGCCCGGCCCAGCAGATTGACATGCCCCTGCCGGGCGAGGTCGAAGCTGTGGCCACGGCGGCAGACCAGCCGTCCCTCGTCGCGGGTCAGTGTCTGCTGGCAGGTGGGGCAGGCCAACAGGCCCACGACAGCGTCCAGTGTCACGTCAGGTCCGGGGCCACGTCAGATGGTGCGCAGGGCGCCGCCGTCGACGGCCAGCACGCTGCCGGTGACATAGCTGGCGGCATCCGAGAGCAGGAAGCAGGCCACCCGGCCGAACTCGTCCGGCTTGCCCAGCCGCCCCATCGGGATGTTGGCCTCGTCGGCGGTCCGGGCCACGTGCGGGTCCTCGGCCTGCGAGTAGAGGTAGGTGAGGCGGTCGGTGGCCACCAGACCGGGCATCAGCCCGAAGGCGCGGCCGCCCTTGGGGCCCACCTCGTCGGCCAGCTGCTTGACCAGCATCGCCAGACCGGGGCGCAGACCATTGCTGGGGGCCATCATCGGCAGCGGTGCCTTGGCGGAGGTGGACAGCACGAAGCCCATCCGGGCCGCCGGGTTGGCGCCGAAGACGGCGCGGGCGGTGCGCAGCGCCGGGAGGAAGACCGACGCGAAGGCCTGGGTCCACTGCTCGTCGGTGGTGCCCAGCACGCTGCCCTTCGGCGGTCCACCCACGCTGACCAGCGCACCGTCGATCCGCCGGAAGCGTTCCAGCGCAAGGTCGACCGCCCGCTGCGGGGTGTCGACGGCGGCCAGATCCGCCGCCAGCGTGGCGGCGCCCAGTTCCTCGGCCAGTTGGGCCAGCACCTCGGCCCGTCGGGCCACCAGCACCACCTTGGCGCCCTCGGCCACCAGTTCCCGGGCCGTGGCCAGTCCCAGCCCGGAGCTGGCGGCCGTCACCACGAAGACCTGTCCCTCAAGAGCGAGCTGCATCCTGGTCCTCCTTGCGTGAATCCTGCGTGATTGAATCCTGCGTCTGCGGGTCTTGCCCCGTCGCCGCCTGCTCCCGACGGGCCCTGCGCGCCTGGGCCTTCTTCCGGTCCCGCAGGTCTGAACGGATGAGCACCACGGCGCCGGCCACCGCGATCGCGGTGAAGCAGAACCACTGGATGGCATAGGACAGGTGCGGGCCCTCGTCCAGTTCCGGGGTGGGCATCGGCTTCAGGTTTCCGCTCTGCGGCGGGGTGATCTCGGTCAGCCCGACGTAACCGTCCAGCACCTGGCGGTTGAGGGACTTGCCGATGGCCGGGGCGTTGATCAGCCGCACCATCTTGTCCTGCGGGGTGATCGCCTGGTCCTTGCCATGCTCGCTGCGCCGGACATAGCCGGTCACCGTGACCTTGCCCGACGGGGGATCGGGCAGGACCGCCACCTCATTGGCGCCCTGGGCACGGGGGATGAAACCGCGGTTCACCAGCAGCCATTCGCCCTGGTCCGTGTGCAGCGGGGTGACCACCTCACTGCCGGACTCCTTGTTCTGGCTGCGGTACATGGCCTGGATCTGGTTCTTCGCGTCGAAGGTGCCGGTGGCGGTGACCCGCTGCCACTGCTCGTCGTCGGCGATCGGATGGGTGAAGACCTGCTGGTAGGGCTTGACCGGCTGCTGCTGGTAGGCCACCACCCGGGCATTGGTCTCCCGGCGCCAGTCCAGCCGGTGCATCTGCCATTCGCCCAGCCGGATGAACAGGGCACCGAGCAGGACGACGAAGACCACCAGCCCGATCCACCGCAACCACAGTTTCTTCACGGCCCCGACCCTACCCGTCGTCACCGACGACGGTGCCCCGGATCACCGGCCCGGGGGCCAGCATCGGGGCGGCGCTTTCGTCCTCCGGCAAGGGGTTCAGGTCCTGCGGGTGGGTTCGGTTCTCCCGGGCATTGGCCAGGATCACCGCGATGGCGGGCAGCACCGAGGCGCCCGCCAGACAGACCCAGCGCCACAGGCCGGGCACGAAGAACATGGCCCCGAAACAGACGGTGCGGATCAGCATGGTGTAGGCATAGCGCCGCTGCCGCATCTCGATGTCCTCGCTGGCGGACAACCGGGCATCGGTGATCACCAGCGGTTCGGCAGGAGTGGCCATGGGCCTACTCTACGTCTCCCGGCCGCGGGCGGAATCCTCCAAAGAAGCTCCGGTGACATTGTGTGGCCACACACCGTTTGGCCGTGCCACCGGCGGATAGGTTGATTCGGTGAGCCATGACACCCCCGACCCACAGTCCGCATCCGATTTCACCCCGCGCAGCGTGCTGGTCACCGGCGGCAACAAGGGCATTGGCCGGGCGATCGCCGTCGACCTGCAGCGTGCCGGGCACAAGGTGGCAGCCACCTACCGCTCCGGCGAGGTGCCCGAGGGCGTGCTGGGGGTGCCGTGTGACATCACCATTCCGGAGCAGGTGGAACAGGCGTTCAAGACCGTCGAACAGGCCCACGGGCCGGTGGAGATCCTGGTGGCCAATGCCGGCATCACCAAGGACGGCCTGCTGATGCGGATGTCCGATGAGGATTTCGAGGCGGTGCTGGACACCAACCTGACCGGCACCTTCCGGGTGGTGCGCCGTGCCGTGCGCCCGATGATGAAGCTCAAGCACGGCCGGATCGTGCTGATCAGTTCCGTCGTCGCCCTGCTGGGCTCGGCGGGGCAGGTGAACTACTCCTCCTCCAAGGCCGCGCTGGTGGGCATGGCCCGCAGCGTCGCCCGGGAGCTGGGCAGCCGCGGGATCACCTGCAATGTGGTGGCCCCCGGCTTCATCGAGACCGACATGACCGCCGTGCTCGACGAGGAGACCATCAAGCGCTACCAGGGCCAGATTCCGGTGGGCAAGCTGGGCGACCCCGCCGACGTCGCGGCCGCGGTGCGCTACCTCACCAGTGATGCTGCGGGCTATGTCACCGGCGCGGTGCTGCCGGTGGACGGCGGCCTCGGCATGGGACACTGACCACTCCTCTCACCCCCCAAAATCTCCAGCACAGAAGGCAGTTCATGGGAATCCTCGAAGGCAAGAACATCCTGGTCACCGGCGTGACCCACAAGACCTCGATCGCCTACCAGGTGGCCAAGATCGCCCAGGAGCAGGGCGCCACCGTGGTGGTGAGCAATTTCGGCCGCGCGCTCAGCCTGACCAACCGTGTGGTGCAGGCGCTGGACCCGGTGCCCGCGGTGATCGAGCTGAACGTCACCGACGACCAGGCGCTGGCCGCGCTGCCGGAGACCCTGAAGGCCCACGGGATGGACCGGATTGACGGCCTGGTGCACTCCATCGCCTATGCCAACCCGGAGACCGCGCTGGGCGGTGGCTTCCTGACCACCCCGTGGGAGGACGTCGCGACCTCGCTGAAGGTCTCCAGCTACTCGCTGGCCAGCCTCACCATGGCCTGCAAGCCGCTGTTCAGCGACGACGTCTCCGTCGTCGGCCTGACCTTCGACGGCCGGATCTCCTGGCCGACCTATGACTGGATGGGCGTTGCCAAGGCCGCCCTGGAGTCCACCAGCCGCTACCTGGCGCGCTACCTGGGCCCCGAGGGGGTGCGGTGCAACATCATCGCCGCCGGCCCGCTGGACACCATCGCCAAGAAGGCGATCCCGGGCTCCAACACCTTCAACGACGTCTGGGACGAGCGCGCCCCGCTGGGTTGGGACCTGACCGACGCGGTGCCCACCGCCCAGGGTGTCGTGGCGTTGCTGAGCGACTGGTTCCCCAAGACCACGGGCGAGATGATCCACGTCGACGGCGGCGTGCACTCGATGGGTGCCTGATCCCACAGCCCCCGAGCTTGTCGAGGGGTCAGTCCTCCAGTGCGCGCTCCGGCCAGGAGGCGGCGGCGCTGACGGCGTCTAGGGCGGCATCTGCGAGTTCCCGCAGGTGCCGTTCGCGCGTCAGGACGGCGTGGGAGTGCAGCACCTCGGGCTGGGCGGTCAGGGCGGCGTCGACGGCGGTCAGCATCAGCCAGGCCCGGTCCAGCAGGGTCTGGGAACGCGACGGGTAACCAGCTCCCAGCGCCGGGGCGCGCACCTCGCCGGGGCGGCTCCCCGCCGTCAGGTCCAACCCGGCCAGCGCGGAGGCCGCATCGGCCACCAGCCGGGAGAAGTGCCGTGCCTGCTCCCGCGGGTCCGGCGGTGGCAACGGGCGTTCGGCCCGGGCCAGCCGCCATTGCACCCCGCCGCCGACCTGCTGACCGAGCCAGGCCAGGCTGCCGTCGTGGGTGAGCACCACCGCCTCGGCCTCCAGCGCCGCGCGGGTCACCTCCGTCGGGCCGCGCAAGCCCGCGGGGTGGCCGGGCCGGGGGAGCAGCAGCGCCCAGACCGCCGGGGTGCGGTCCAACCGGGCCAGGGCCAGCCGCAGCGGCACCGAGGTCAGTGGGTCCCGCGCCACGGCATCCAGACACAGGAGCCCATCCGGGTCATGCACGTGGTGCGGTGTGCCGTCGGCCCGCACCGCCGCCTCCAGTTCAGGGGCGGTGATGCGGCCCTCGGACAGCCGGTTCAGTCCGGTGGCCAGGCGGAGACAGGCGTCGAGCATGACCAGAAGGATACGAGCAGATTGACTGGGGGCGTCGCTTGGGCGGGCCCCGCTACTCGGATAGGTTGCTGACATGGCAAGTGTCGTGGATCTTTCCGGGGTCGGGGTTCGTCGGGGCAACAAGTGGCTGCTCGACGGCATCACGTGGGACGTGGAGGAGGGCGATCGTTGGGTGATCGTCGGCCCCAATGGCGCGGGCAAGACCACCCTGATGAACATCCTCGCGTGCCAGATGCACCCCACCACCGGCGTCGCCGGGATCCTCGACGAGGTGCTGGGAACCGTCGACGTGTTTGAGCTGCGCCCCCGGATCGGCGTCACCTCGTCGGCGGTCGCGGACCGGATCCCGAAGAGCGAGACGGTGGCCGACATCGTGGTCTCCGCCTCCTATGCCGTGATGGGTCGCTGGCGGGAGCACTACGACTCGATGGACCACGAGCGTGCCCGGGAACTGATGCAGCAGCTGCACGTCGACCACCTGGCCGAGCGCACCTTCGGCACCCTGAGCGAGGGCGAGCGCAAGCGGGTGCTGATTGCCCGCTCCCTGATGACCGACCCGGAGCTGCTGTTGCTGGACGAGCCGGCGGCCGGCCTGGACATCGGCGGCCGCGAGGAGCTCGTCGCCAGCCTGAGCGAGTTGTGCACCGACATCTACGCCCCCGCCACCGTGCTGGTCACGCACCACGTGGAGGAGATCCCCGACGGCATCACCCACGCCCTGCTGCTCAAGGAGGGCAGGATCGTCGCCGCGGGTCCGGCCCATCTGGTGCTCACGTCCGAGAAGCTGAGCGAGACCTTTGACCTGCCGCTGCAACTGGATCGGGTCGACGGCCGTCTGACCGCGCGAGCCGTCCGGGCCCGCCGGGCGGCCACTGACTGAGGAGGATCATGTATCCGCAGGAGGGCGAGTTCGTGCAGTGGTTCGGCGACAACCTCTGGGCCCTGTGGGGGGTGATCACCCTGGTACTGGCCAGCGCCGAGATGCTCACCCTTGACCTGACCCTGCTGATGCTTGCTTCCGGGGCCCTGGCCGGGGGCGTCGTGGCCTTCTTCCTGCCCGGACTGGTCTGGCTGCAGGTGATCGTCGCCCTGGCCGTGGCCGCCGCGATGCTGGGTTTCCTGCGCCCGACCCTGTTGCGTCGGGTGCGCAATGCGCCCGGCTACCGCTCCAGCCTGAGCAAGCTGGTTGGCTCCGAAGGCACCGCGACGGCCGCCATCACCCGCAGTGGTGGCGAGGTGAAGGTGAACGGCGAGGTCTGGACCGCGCGCACCATGGCGTCGGACATCCAGATCGGCGTCGGGGACCTCGTCGAGGTGTATGAAGTGGACGGAACGACGCTGGTGGTCTACCCGGTGGAACGGGAACTGCCCAGTCAACGTCGGATGCTCGAAGACTGAACAACCCGAGGAGGGTCTGATGGACATCGGAATGGTCCTGCTGTTGATGCTGGTGGTCTTCGTGGTCATCGCGCTGCAGCAGTCGCTGCGGATCATCAAGCAACAGCAGATTGCCGTGGTGGAGCGGCTGGGCAAGTTCCGCCGCACGCTGGAACCCGGCCCGCACCTGCTGGTGCCGCTGGTTGACCGGGTTCGCTACAACCTGGACATGCGCGAGGAGGTGCAGGCCTTCCCCCCGCAGGGCGTGATCACCGAGGAGAACCTGATGGTCAACATCGACTCCGTGATCTACTTCCAGATCGTCGACCCGGTGCGTGCCGCCTACGAGGCGCAGAACTACCGCGGCGCCATCGAGCAGCTCACCATGACCACGCTGCGCAACATCATCGGTGGCATGGACCTGGAGCGGGCGCTGACCAGCCGCGAGGAGATCAACCAGAAGCTGCGCGCGGTGCTGGACGAGGCCACCGGCAAGTGGGGCATCAAGGTGAACCGCGTCGAGCTGCGGGCGATCGAGCCGCCGGCCACCATCCGCGACGCGATGGAGAAGGGCGCCCGGGCCGAGCGTGACAAGCGAGCCCAGATCCTGCTGGCCGAGGGCCAGCGGCAGTCGCAGATCCTGTCCGCCGGCGGTGAGCGGGAATCCGCGATCCTGCGGGCACAGGGTGACCGAGAGGCCGCGGTGCTGCGCGCCCAGGCCGACCGGCAGGCGCAGATGCTGCGCGCCGAAGGTGAGGCGCAGGCCATCACCACCGTCTTCAACGCGATTCATGCCGGCGAGCCGGACCAGGGCCTGCTGGCCTACCAGTACATGCAGATGCTGCCGGCGCTGGCCCGCGGCGACTCCAACAAGGTGTGGATTGTGCCCAGCGAGCTGAACGACGCCCTGAAGGGGCTGGGATCGGCCGTCGGCGGGACCGAACTGGCCGAGAAGCTGCAGGGGTTCACGCCCGTCGACAAGACCAAGTTCTCCGCGCCGGAGAAGGTGGACGTGATGGCCGAGATCCAGGCCCAGACCGACCAGGAGCGGGCGCAGAGCGACAAGACGGTCCAGTCGGTGATCGAGGAAGCGGAGAAGCTCTCCCAGCCGACGCTCAAGCCGCGCAAGCAGAGCGCCCCCTTGGATGCCCCGCAGGGCGAGGAGGCCATCGGTGGGGCGACGGCGGCGCCGCAGATCGGTCAGAGTGACGCCCCGGAGGAAACCCAGGAGGCTGCGCAGCCGCAGCCGGCGCCGGGGGAGTGGGCCCAGGGTGGTGGCATGCAGCCGCCGGCCGGCCCCAACTACCAGACCGGTTGGGAGCCCCCGCAGCAGGGCCAGTGACCGTCTGACCAGCACGAACGCAGCGCCCCGGTGGATTCCACCGGGGCGCTGTCACGTTCCTCAAGCCTTGTCGAGGACATATGGGCACTCTGTCGAGAGGGTTCGGCTCGTCGCCGGACCGGCAGCCTCTGGCGCTGCGTCTCGTCGACACTCGCTCGCTCGCGTCTCCTCGCGGAATCGCGCTGCGAGGCTCCGGACCCGACGACGAGCCTCAGCTCTCGTCCTCGTCGGGCTGCTTGGCCACCTTGGGCGCCTGGCCGGGCTTGATGCTCACCCAGCCGCCAGCGGCCGCGGTGGCCGAGGTGATGGTGGGCGGCTTGGTCGTCGGCGCCTGCTTCGGGGCATTTGGCTGCGGCGGGGCGCCCGGGGTGACGGGGCGGACGGAGGCTCCCAGCGCCTTCTCCAGGGCCTGGGCGACGGGGGAACCGGCGGACGGCTTGTGCTTGCGGATCTCGGCCATGGGCCCAGCCTATGCGTCGACGAGTGGTGTGTCGGGCGCCTGCCGGGCGTAACGGCCGGCCATGGCGCTGCAGGCCATCAGCTGCAGCTGGTGGAAGACCATCAACGGGAGCACCAGCAGACCGACGTCGGGCAACTGCGCGAACAGCACGGTGGCCATTGGCACGCCCGTCGCCAGGGACTTCTTGGTGCCGCAGAACTGGATCGCGATCGCGTCGGCCCGGTTGAAGCGCAGCCAACGGGCGACGTGCCAGGTGAGCCACAGCATCAGGGCCAGCAGGATGCTGCAGACCACCACCAGTTTCACGATGTCCAACACGTCCACCTTGGTCCACATGTGGTCCCGCATGCCGGCGCTGAAGGCGGAGTAGACCACCAGCACGATCGAGCCCTGGTCCACCAGCTTCAGCTTCTTGTGGCGCTTCACGAAGTCCGCGGTCCAGCGTCGGGAGAGCTGTCCGAGGGCAAAGGGCACCAGGAGCTGCACCACGATGTCCAGTACCGAGCTGGCGTCGATCGTCAGCCCACCCGAAGTGCTCATCAGCAGCAGCGCCAGCACCGGGGTCACGACGACGCCGATCAGGTTGGAGAAGGAGGCGCTCACGATGGCGCCGGCCACATTCCCGCGGGCGATGGAGGTGAAGTTGATGCTGGACTGCACCGTCGAGGGCACCAGGGTGAGCCACAGCATGCCGCGGTAGAGCTCGGGGGACAGCACGGTGGGCACCAGCAGCCACATCGCCAACCCGATCACCGGAAAGAGCAGGTAGGTGAAGGCCAGGATCACCGAGTGCAGCCGCCAGTGCTTCAGGCCCTCCAGCGCCTCGTTCGGGCTCAGCCGGGCGCCGTAGAGGAAGAACAGGATGGCAATCATGATCTTGCTGGCCCAACTGACCACGGGCACCAGCGCACCCGTCGCCGGGGCGATGCTGGCCACCACGGCGGCGGCGATGATCGCAAGCAGGAAGTAGTCGGGCTTTGGCAGGCGCAGGTTCATGATGTGCGTCAGCCTAACCGGTGGGAATCACCAAGTCCCTCGCCGTGTTGTGCTGGACAGGACCCCGAACAGTCAGGAAGCACCATGCACGCCTACGGCATCACGAAGTACAAGACCAGTCGAGTGGATTCGTTGGAGCTGTCCGATGCCCAGCTGGGGCCCGAGGATGTCCTCGTCGAGGTCCGTTCGGCCTCGGTCAACCCGCTGGACCTGATGATCGCCCGCGGTGAGCTGAAGGCACTGCTCCCGTACCGGCTGCCGCTGGCGCTGGGGCACGACGTGGCCGGCGTCGTCATTGCCAAAGGCGCCGGGGCCACACGCTTCGACGTGGGCGACGAGGTCTTCGGCCGGGTGCGTGATGGGCGGATCGGCACCTTCGCGGAGCGGATCGCGGTGCACCAGGAGGACCTTGCCGTCGTCCCCTCCGGAGTGGACCTGATGGACGCCGGCGCATTGCCGCTGGTTTCGCTCACCGCCTGGCAGGTGCTCGTCGACGTGGCAAATGTCCAGCCCGGCCAGAAGGTGCTGGTTCACGGCGGTGCCGGCGGTCTGGGGTCCGTGGTGGTGCAGCTGGCCGCCCATCTGGGGGCCGACGTGACGGCCACCTGCAGCGGCCGCGACGAACAGGCGGTGCGTAGCCACGGGGCCCGCACCGTGATCGACTACCGCACCAGTGATTTTGCCGAGACGGTGAGCGGGCAGGACGTCGTCGTGGACACCGTCGGTGGCGAGACCCTGCAGAAGTCCATGGGTGTCCTGGTGCCGGGCGGCATCGTCGTGAGCGTCGTGGGCCCGCCCACCGCGGCGACGGCTCGCCAGTTCCGCAAGCCCTGGCTGGCGCCCGTCCTGGCCCTGGTCAGCCGCCCCGTGCGGTCCCAGGCGCGCAAGCTGGGCGTTCGCTACGCATTCCACTTCATGCACGCCGACGGGGCGCGGCTGGCCGAACTCGCGGCCCTCTACCGCGACGGAGTGCTGCGCCCCGTCGTGGGGCACCGCTACTCCTTCGGCCAGACCTCCGAGGCCGTCGCCCTGGTGGCGGACAAGAAGGCCCGCGGCAAGGTGGTCATCCAGCGGACGCCGGTGGGCTGACTAGACTCCTGCGGTGGCCACCTTCGTCGAGATCACCGACCCAGCAGACCCTCGCCTGCGCGACTACGTCAGCCTGCGCGACACCTCGCTGCGGCACTCGATGGAGGCGGCCGAGGGGCTCTTCATTGCGGAGGGCGACAAGGTGATTCGGCGCGCCATCGAGGCTGGCTACCGGCCGCGTTCCTTCCTGCTCGCCCCGCGCTGGGCCGAGGAGCTCGCGGACCTGCTGGAAGGGTGCGACGCTGAGGTCTACGTCGTCAGCTTCGAACTGGCGGAGCAGGTGACCGGCTTCCACGTCCACCGCGGGGCGCTGGCCTCCATGGAACGACAGACCCGGCACACCCTCGACGACCTGCTGGATGCTCGACGCCTGGTGGTGGTGGAGGACATCGTCGACCACAGCAACGTCGGCGCCATCCTTCGCTCCGCCGCCGGGCTCGGCTGGGACGGCGTGCTGCTCGCGCCCCGGGCCGCCGATCCGCTCTACCGGCGCTCGGTGAAGACCTCGATGGGCGCCGTCTTCAGCCTCCCGTGGGCGCGGATGCAGGACTGGGAGCATGACCTCGAGCGGCTCAAGCGGGCCGGCTTCACCATCGTCGCCCTGGCCCTGCGGGATGACTCGATCAGCCTGGACCAGCTGGCGGCCCGGGTGGCGCCGGGGGAGAAGCTCGCGGTGCTGATGGGCACTGAGGGCGCCGGGCTGAGTGAGCACTGGCTGGCCCAGGCCGACGCCGTCGTGCGGATCCCCATGGGCCACGGCGTCGACTCGCTCAATGTGGCCGCCGCAACGGCCGTCGTCTGTTACGTGCTTCGGCCGTGAATCACCCCTCGACGGGCTCGGGGGAACCTGAGCACTCAAGCTCGTCTTGTCAGGTACTTGACATTGTCTAGTACCTGACGTGACCATGGAGTCATGGAACACGATCCGCAGATGTTGAAGGGGGTGCTGGCGCCCCTGCTGCTGCTCCTGCTGGACCGCAGCACCGACTACGGGTACGCCGTGGTCACTCGGCTGCGCGGGGCCGGCTTCGACGATCTGGGCGAGGCGACGGTCTACCCGGCCCTCACCCGGCTGGAGAAGGCGGGGATGCTCTCTTCGGAGCTGCGCCCCTCGGCCACCGGCCCGGCGCGCAAGTACTACACCACCACGCCCGCGGGGCGTGCCGAATACCACCGGCTGCTGGCGTCCTGGCGTGAGCTGGCCGCAGCCGTCGAGACCATCGTCGAGGAGGAGAAATGAGCATCCGTACCGAGTGGGTCGACACTTGCTACGACTTCTGGCTGGACTTCTACGGCACTCCGTGGAAGGCACGGCGTCAGCTGCGTGGGGAGCTCAAGGCCAATCTGGCCGAGGCCAGCGCGGAGGTGGGGTGGGAGAAGGCCCGCGACGGCCTGGGCGCCATTCGGCTGCTGGCCAAGGAAAGTGCCGAGGCGGTGCGTGACCCGCGTCGGCCGGCGTGGAGTTCCGGCTTCGGCGCGGCGGCATTGGCCTTCGCCACGATCATGCTGTTGGGCATGTTTGCCAGCATGGCCTTCGTGGACGGGGCCCTGGCAGCGGGGCTGGCCGAGAACCGCACGGCCACCGGTGCCATCCGGCTCATGCCCGGCATGACCGCCTCGGCCGACGGGGGTTCCACCGGACTGGTCTTCGGGATGCAGTTCAGCCCGTGGCTCGTCCTCGGCGTGCCGACGCTGTGCTTCCTGCTGGCCTCGAGGATCTGGCGGCTGTTCGGCCGTCGCTGACCCGGGTGGCGCGGTCAGCGGGCGTGCTCAGCGACGGCGGGTGGTGCGCCGCCGCTTGGGGGAATCATCGCCGTTGGCCCAGGCGTCGTAGCTGAACTGACCGGCGGAGGCGATCGACAGGCTGATCAGCCCGCTGATCAGGGCGGCGCAGTATTCCCAGCCGCCCTGGCCCACCAGCAGCCCGTTGAACCGGTGGATGAACCAGATGGCACCGGCCATCTCCAGGCTGAGCAGGACACACACCACCCAGGTGTAGGCGCCCAGCACCAGCAGCGCCCCGCCGATCACCTCCAGGGCCCCCACCAGGGGTGCGGCGATGTCCGGGTAGGGAATGCCCCAGGCGGTGAACTGCTTGATGGTGGCCTGGATGGTGGGGTCGGTGAACTTGCTCCAACCATGGGAGAAGAAGATCACCCCCAGGGCTGCTCGGCAGAGCAGCAACAGGATGGCGCGGACGGGATTCTCGGTGTAGGGCGTCTGGGTGGGGTGCATCAGGCGTCGTCCCGGCGGCCCTTCGGGGTGATCGGCCAGTCGTCGGGGTACAGGTGCTTGAGCTGCTCGGCCTGCTCGTCCAGCTTGCGTCGGGCCCGGGAGCTCAGCCGGTCACCGAAGACGGTGCCGCCCAGGTGGTCGGTCTCGTGCTGCAGGCAGCGGGCCAGCAGCCCGGTGCCCACCACGGTCTGCTCATTGCCGAAGGCGTCCTGGCCGGTGCAGGTGGCCTTGTCCGGGCGGGCCAGCGGCTGGTAGCCGCCGGGCCAGCTGAGGCAGCCCTCCTCGGTGGAGTCCAGGTTGCGCTCCTTGCCCGTGGGCAGGCTGACCTGGGGATTGCAGAAGACGCCCACCTGCTCCCGGAGGTCCTCGTCGGGGCAGCGGTAGACGAACAGCGAGAGGTCGACGCCCACCTGGGTGGCCGCCAGGCCAACGCCCTGGGCGGCCGCCATGGTGGCAAACATGTCCCGGATCAGCTCGTGCAGCTCGTCGTCGAAGGTGGTCACCGGGCGCGTGGGGGCGTGCATCACCGGCTCACCCCAGCGCGTGATCCGCAGCACCCTTCCCCCGGTGGTGAGCTCCTCCAGACTCTGCGCGCCCATGTCCTGCCTTTCCGTGCCGAAAACCTGATCGTCGGGGCACAACCTACCGCGCCGCCCCAGCGGGGCTGTCATCCGCGCTGAGGAAGAGCAAACTGGCCGGCTTCTGCACGGCCAGCGCACCCACCTGCTCGAAGCCCTCCCCGCGGTGGGCCAGCACGCTCACCGTGTCCGAGCCCTGGTTGGCGACGAAGAGCAGACCCCCGTGCTCGGCCAGGTCCCGCGGGTGCTCACCGCCGCACGGCGATTCGCTGGCCAGGCTGAGCATCCCGTCGTCGGTCCAACGCAGCAGCGCAATGGTGTTGGTGCCCCGATTGGCCAGCACCAGGTCATGGCCGAACAAGCGCAGGCCCGACGGTTGTGACTGGCCCGGATGATTCGTCGCCAGCACGCTTCGCCCCACCCACCAGCCATTGCCCCAGTCCAGCCCCTCATGCCGCACCCCCACCACGCGGCCGCTCAGCTCACCGGCGACGGCGAACTGTTGCTCGTCGGGGCCGACGGGTCGCATCACCAGATGCCGTGGGCCGGTGCCGGGCGGCAGGTTGACCGAGGTGAGCAGGTCCAGCTCGGCCCCCTCGCCGGTGGCCCGGGCCCGAGCGACGTGCAGCTGGTCCGTGCCGAGGTCGCAGACCAGCACATGGTCCTCGTCCAGCCAGGTCACCTGGTGGGCATGCGGGGCGGACTGCCGCTCGGGATCGGGGCCGTGACCGCTGAAGGCCAGCACGGCGAGCGGTTCGGCGAGCGAGGCGCCGGTGGGCAGCGCGAACAGGCTGACCGAACCGGAGGCATAGTTGGCCACGGCAATCCACGCCCCATCCGGGGACACCGCCAGATGACAGGCATCCGCGCCGTGGGTGGCGGCGCTGCTGGCCACGCGCAGCCCATCGTCCATGCGCCGCAGCACGGCCAGCCGGGCCGGGTTCCACTCGCTGACCGCCAGCACCAGCTGCTCGTGCTGCACCAGCCAACTGGCATTGGGCAGGCTCACGGTCTGCCCGGTCAGCTCCGGGCCGATGGCGGACAGCCGGGCCGTGACCACCCCGTCGGTGCCGGACTCGCCGGTGTAGCAGCCGATCAGCAACTGGGTGGCGCTCGTGGAATCGCTCATGGTTGAAATCTAGACTCGACCCATGCCATCGGCCAGCCAACTTCCCCCGGACCTGGGCGTGGTGCTCGACGAGTTCACGGCCTGGCTGGCCCAGGAGCGGGGAAATTCCCCGCACACGGTGCGGGCCTATCGCGGTGACGTCACCGCTCTGTTCAGCCACCTGACGGGCCGCGGTGTCACCCGCCTGGCGGCCGTTGAACTGCGGGACCTGCGCGGCTGGCTGGCCGCGATGCAGGCCGACGGTGCCAGCCCCGCCACCCTGCAACGACGCAGCGGAGTGGCCCGGGTCTTCTTCGCCTGGGCGGCCCGGGAAGGCCTGGTGGCCACGGATCCGGCGGTGGCGCTGAAATCCCCCCGGGTGCCGCGACGGCTGCCGCCGGACCTGGCCCAGGCGGACCTGGACGAACTGTTCGCCGCGGCCACCGCCCGCGCCGCGGAGGGCGAGGGCCCGCTCCCGGTCCGCGACGTCGCCCTGCTGGAGCTGCTCTACGGGTGCGGGGTGCGGGTCAGCGAGCTGTGTGGGCTGGACCTGGCCGACCTGGACTTCGCCCGGCGCACCGCCCGGGTGCTGGGCAAGGGCAACAAGGAACGCACCGTGCCGGTGGGGGAGCCGGCGCTGGTGGCCGTCGAGCGCTGGCTGGCGGTGCGGGGTGAGGTGGCCGCCGCGGCGACGGCCACCAGCAATGCCCTCTTCCTGGGAGCGCGCGGCGCCCGGATCGACCCCCGGGTGGTCCGACGGGTGGTGCACCACGCCCTGGAGGCCGTGCCCCAAGCCCCGGACCTGGGGCCGCACGGCCTGCGGCACGCGATGGCCACCCACCTGCTGGAGGGCGGCGCGGACCTGCGCAGTGTGCAGGAGATGTTGGGACACGCGTCGCTGGCCACGACGCAGATCTACACCCATGTGAGCAATGAGCGGCTCCGGGCGGCCTTCAACCAGGCCCATCCGCGCGCCTGAGGGGCTCACCCCACCCACCCGGCGGGGTTGGTGACACCCCCATTGGCCCAGACCATGAAGTGCAGGTGGCAGCCCGTCGAGTAGCCGGTGCTGCCCACGGTGCCCACTGGCTGCCCCTGCGTCACCGTCTGGCCCGCCGAGACGGCGAAGCCGCTGAGGTGGTTGTACGAGGTCCGCACCGCGGTGCCCCCGATGCTGCCGTGCTCCACGATCACCCGGTTGCCGTAGGCGATGTTGAACTCGGTCAGCACCACCCGTCCCGCGGCGGCGGAGCGCACCGGGGTGCCACAGGGCGCGCCGTAGTCCATCCCGTCGTGCAGCTTCCAGACGTGCAGGACGGGGTGGAAGCGCTGCCCGAAGGGCGAGGTGACCGGCCCCGAGGTGGGTCGCACCAGGCGGCCGGAGGCGGCCGGCATCGGGGGCATGGTCAGGGTCTGCAGCAAGGACCCGGTGGCCGGCGGGGGAGCGGAGGCCACCCGGCTGCCCTCGGGCAGCAGCCGCACCCCGGTTGCGGCCAGGAAGCGCAGCGGGTCCAGGTACTGCTCCCCGAGTTTCAGGCCCCAGTGCAGGCAACCCGACGGGCACTCCGCGCCCGCCATCACGTAGCCGATCAACTGCCCGGCCCGCACCCGCTGGCCCACCCGCACCGTGGCGCGCACCGGCTCGTGGGTTGTCCGGTAGCCCCCGGCATGGGTCAGCGAGATCACCTCCCGGTCCACCACCCGCCCGACGAAGGCCACCACGCCGTCGGCCGAGGCCAGCACCGCGGTGCCGGGTGGCGCCGCCAGGTTCACTCCCCGGTGCCCGCGGCCCCACTTCTGCTTCGGGCCGTCGAAGGCGCGTCCGACGTCCCCTTCCACGGGCCTGATCAGGGGCGGTGGGGGAGCGGGCTGCGCGACGGCCACCGTCGGGGCCGGCAGCCAGAGCGTGGTCATCAGCAGTGCCACCAGCGAGCACATCAGGGCCAGGCGGGGCGGGCACGGTCTGTTCATGCCCAGCAGTGTGTGCAAGAGGCCTCGATTTGCGTCACGCCCCGGGCGGCCTGTGGACAATTCCTCGGAAACCAGAATCTGTGGAAAACCCCGACCAGTTGGGCCCCGGTCAGCCGGTTTGGTTGCCCGCTGCCGGACCCCATAGAATGCAGGCGCAGCTCGAACCGATTCGGGCTGACTTCGCATGCGCTCATCCCTCGCCGAGGGGTCGGGCCTCCCGCGGTCCCGTGTCAGCACGGGTGGCGGCCGGACAGCGCATCAGGTGGGCGGTGAAGAGTTCACCGCCTGTGAGGAACCGTGTGGGCGCCGTTGCGTCCACGACTGAAAGGACCGGCCATGGCCGTCGTCACCACTCGCCAGCTGCTCGAGAGCGGTGTCCACTTCGGGCACCAGACCCGCCGCTGGAACCCCAAGATGAAGCGCTTCATCTTCACCGAGCGCAATGGCATCTACATCATCGACCTGCAGCAGTCGCTGACCTACATCGACAAGGCCTACGCCTTCGTCAAGGAGACCGTCGCCCGCGGCGGCCAGGTGCTGTTCGTCGGCACCAAGAAGCAGGCCCAGGAGGCCATCGCCGAGCAGGCCACCCGCGTCGGGATGCCCTACGTGAACCAGCGCTGGCTGGGCGGCATGCTGACCAACTACCAGACCGTGATCAAGCGGGTGCAGCGGCTCAAGGAGCTCGAGGTCATGGACTTCGACAATGTCGCCGCCTCCGGCCTGACCAAGAAGGAACTGCTGGGTCTCAAGCGCGAGAAGGACAAGCTGGAGAAGACCCTGGGCGGCATCCGTGACATGGCCCGCGCCCCGCAGGCCGTGTGGATCGTCGACACCAAGAAGGAGCACCTGGCCATCGACGAGGCGCGCAAGCTGCGCATCCCCGTCGTCGCCATCCTGGACACCAACTGTGATCCCGACGAGGTGGACTTCCCGATCCCCGGCAATGACGACGCGATCCGCTCCGTCTCCCTGCTGACCCGGATCATCGCCGACGCCGCCGCGGACGGCCTGCTGCAGCGCTCCGGTGGCAACGCCGACGCCGCCGCGGACGCCCCGGCTGCCGAGCCGCTGGCCGACTGGGAGAAGGAGCTGCTGGCCGGTGACAAGGCCGCCGAGCAGCCCGCCGCCGAGGCCGCCCCCGCCGAGACCCCGGCCGTCGAGGCCGAGGCCACCACCGAGGCTCCCGCCACCGAGGCCCCGGCCGAGGCTGCCGCCGAAGCCAACTGATCCGTCCCGCAACAACTTCCAAGAACGGAAACTGACATGGCAATCACTGCTGCCGATGTGAAGAAGCTCCGCGACGCCACCGGCGCCGGAATGATGGACGCCAAGAAGGCCCTGACCGAGGCGGAGGGCGACTTCGAGCGCGCCGTCGAGATCCTGCGCGTCACCGGCCAGGCCAAGATGGCCAAGCGCTCGGATCGCGAGGCCAGCAATGGCATCGTCGCTGCCTCCGGCAAGAGCCTGATCCAGCTGGGTTCGGAGACCGACTTCGTCGCCAAAAACGCCGAGTTCATCGCCCTGGCCGACAAGATCGTCGCCGCTGTGGCCGAGGCCGGCGCCAATGGCGTCGAGGCCGCCAACGCGGTGGCCCTCGAGGATGGCACCGTGCAGAGCGCCGTGGAGGCCCTGGCCACCAAGATCGGCGAGAAGCTGGAGCTGAAGGACGCCGTCAGCTATGAGGGTGAGACCCACACCTACCTGCACCGCCGCTCGCAGGACCTGCCTCCGCAGGTCGGCGTGATCGTCGAGTACGAGGGTGCCGACGCGGCCCTGGTGCACTCCGTGGCCCTGCAGATCGCTTCCATGCAGCCCCAGTACGTGACCCGCGAGGACGTCCCGGCCGAGGTTGTGGAGAAGGAGGCCCGGATCGCCAAGGAGACCGCGCTGGAGGAGGGCAAGCCGGAGAAGATCATCGACCGCATCGTCGAGGGTCGTCTGGGTGGCTTCTACAAGGACGTCTGCCTGGTTGAGCAGCCCGCCGTCAGCGATGACAAGAAGACCGTCGGCCAGCTGCTGGACGCCGCCGGTGTGAAGGTCACCCGCTTCGCGCGGCTGTCTGCCGGCAACTGATTCCGGCACGCCGCGTCAGCGGCTTGAAGCATGGATGATGGGGAGGGTCCCGCGTGGGCCCTCCCCATCGCCGTGTCCAGTAGAGTGGCTGGCGCTACGCCTTGGCGTTCTCAAGAGGAGGAATTCGTGAGCAAGCCCTACAAGCGAGTGCTGCTGAAGCTGTCCGGCGAGGTCTTCGGCGGCGGCAAGGTCGGCGTGGACCCGGCAGTCGTCGCCAACATCGCCCAGCAAGTGGCCGACGTCGCCAAGAGTGGGGTGGAGGTGGCCATCGTCGTCGGTGGCGGCAACTTCTTCCGCGGCGCCGAGCTGAGCCAGAATGGCATGGAGCGCGAACGCGCCGACTACATGGGCATGCTGGGCACCGTGATGAATGCCATTGCCCTGCAGGACTTCTGTGAGAAGGCCGGGGTCCCCACCCGGGTGCAGAGCGCCATCACCATGACCCAGGTGGCCGAGCCGTACATTCCGCGACGCGCCGCGCGTCACCTGGAGAAGGGCCGCGTGGTGATCTTCGGCGCCGGTGCCGGGATGCCGTACTTCTCCACCGACACCGTGAGCGCCCAGCGCGCCCTGGAGATCGGCTGCGAGGCCCTGCTGATGGGCAAGCAGGGCGTCGACGGGGTCTTCGACTCCGACCCCAAGACCAATCCGAACGCCACGATGTTCGACGAGCTGAGCTATGACGAGTACCTGGCCAAGGACCTCAAGGTGGCCGACGCCGCCGCCATCTCCCTGGCCCGGGACAACAACCTGAAGATGGTCTTCTTCAACCTGACCGTCGAGGGCAACATCGCCAAGGCCGCCAATGGCGAGCAGATCGGCACCACGATCCACCGCTGAGTGCCCGCAGGACCGCAGGAAAAACGAAGCAGTTCCCACTGAAAACCGAAGGAATCATCGTGATCACCGACATCATCAAGGACGCCGAGAAGAAGATGGCCTCCGCCGTCGACTTCGCCCGCGAGGAGTTCGCGGGGATCCGCACCGGCCGTGCCCACCCCGCCATGTTCAACAAGCTGATGGCGGACTATTACGGCGCGCCGACGCCGCTGCAGCAGCTGGCCACCTTCCAGGTGCCGGAGGCCCGCACCATCCTGATCACGCCCTTCGACCGGTCCGCGCTGAATGCCGTCGAGAAGGCGGTGCGGGATTCCGACCTGGGCGTGAACCCGTCGAATGACGGCAACATGATCCGCTGCATCCTGCCCGCCCTGACCGAGGAACGGCGCAAGGAGTACATCAAGATGGCCAAGCACAAGGCGGAGGAGGGCCGGGTCAGCGTGCGCAATGTGCGTCGGCACGCCAACGATGCCATCAAGCGGCTGGAGAAGGACAAGGAGATCGGCGAGGACGAGGCCACCCGCGCCGAGAAGCAGTTGGACGCCTCCACCAAGAAGTTCGTCGAGCAGATCGACGAGCTGCTGAAGTCCAAGGAAGCCGAGCTGCTCGAGGTCTGAGCACCGCATTCATGAGCCAGGAGAAGATCGCCCCGTCCGACCTCACACCACCGCCGAACCCGTCCCGGGCAGGCCGAAACCTGCCCGCGGCGATCGCGGTGGGTGTGGGGTTGTTCGGTTCCGTCGTGGCCACGCTGGCCTGGTGGAACTGGGGCTTCATCCTGCTGGTGGCCGTCGCGCTCAGCCTGGGTGCGGTGGAGGTGCACAATGCGCTTGCCCGGGTGGGGGCCCGCTCGGAGATCGTGCCGATCGTGGCCGGCACCGCTGCGACGGTGATCGGCTCCTACTACGCGGGTCAGCACCCGGCCCAGCACATGCCGTCGAACACCCTGATCATCGGGCTGTTGGCCGTCACCACGCTGGTCTGCCTGGTGCTGCGGCTGCGGCTCGGCGCGGAGGGCTATGTCCGGGATGCCTCGGCCAGCCTGTTCACCATCGCCTACATCCCGCTGCTGGGCTCGACAGTGGCCTTGATGCTGGCCGACGACAATGGCCGGCAGCGGATCGTCACCTTCCTGTTGTGCGTGATCGCCTCCGACACCGGCGGCTACATCGCCGGTGTGTTGTTCGGCAAGCACCCGATGGCCCCACGGGTGAGCCCGAAGAAGACCTGGGAGGGTTTCGTCGGGTCCGTCACCGCGGGGATGGCGCTGGGGGCGGTCTGCTCCGTCTGGCTGCTGCATGCGCCGTGGTGGGTGGGCGCCGTACTGGGCCTGCTGCTGGTGGGCTTCGGCACCGCCGGTGACCTGGTGGAATCCATGATCAAGAGAGATGTGGGGATCAAGGACATGAGCTCCTTCCTTCCCGGACACGGAGGCGTGATGGACCGGCTCGACTCGCTGCTGGTGGCAGCCCCGGTGGCGTGGTTCGCCATGTTCGTGATGGTGCCCGGGCTGTGAGCGCTCCCGACGGCCGCAACCACGCGGCGCCCAAGAACCTGGCCCTGCCCAGCGAACCGCTGGCCGATCCGGGCAAGGAACTGCCGCTGGTCTTCGCGGCCCCGCGTCGCGGCAAGCCCGCCAAACACTGGATCGACCTGTCCGTCGACGAGCGAACCGAGGCGGTCAAGGAGCTGGGCCTGCCCGCCTTCCGGGCACAGCAGATCTCCAAGCACTTCTTCGAGCGCTTCGAGACCGACCCGACCACCTGGAGTGACCTGCCCAAGGCCGCTCGGAAGGAGGTGGCCCAACGCTTCTTCCCCGAGCTGGTCACGCCGATGAGCGAGCAGCGCTGCGATGGTGACACCACCGTGAAAACGCTGTGGCGCTTGCACGACGGCAGCCTGGTGGAGTCCGTGTTGATGCGCTACGGCGTCAAGCGGGGCCTGCCCGCCGAGCAGCAGAGCCATGTTCGCTCCACCCTGTGCATCAGCTCCCAGGCCGGCTGCGGCATGGCCTGCCCCTTCTGCGCCACCGGCCAGGGCGGCCTGCAGCGCAACATGTCCACCGGGGAGATCGTCGCCCAGGTGATGAAGGCCGAGCAGGTGCTGTCGTCGGGTCAGCTGCCCGGCGGGGTGGGCCAGGTGAACAACATCGTCTTCATGGGGATGGGCGAACCGCTGGCCAACTACAAGGCGGTGCTGGGGGCGGTGCGCGCCATCAGCGACCCGACGCCGCAGGGGCTGGGGATGAGCAAGCGGGGGATCACCGTCTCCACCGTCGGGCTGGTTCCGCGGATCGAGCAGCTCACCACCGAGGGGTTGCCGATCACGCTGGCCATCAGCCTGCACGCCCCCGACGACGAGCTGCGTGATGAATTGGTGCCGATCAACACCCGCTACAAGGTGGACGAGGTGCTGGACGCCGCCTGGAACTATGCCAAGGCCACCAGGCGTCGGGTCAGCATCGAATACATCATGATCAAGGACATCAATGACCAGGCCGAGCGGGCCGCGCTGCTGGCCAAGCGGCTGAAGGCCCGCGGCGACTGGGGTTGGGTGCACGTCAACCTGATCCCGCTCAACCCGACGCCGGGTTCCAAGTGGACGGCCTCCCGCAAGAGCGACGAGCAGGCCTTCGTGAAGACCCTGGAGAACTGGGGCATCCCGGTGACCGTGCGCGACACCCGGGGCCAGGAGATCGACGGCGCCTGCGGCCAACTGGCCGCGACGATGAATTGAACCGGTGACTGAAGGGGCCATTCACATGCTGGCCGGTTACCGGCCCGCAACCGGGCATCTGTAATCTGCAACTGGACACCGCACTGTGCGGCGCCCAGTCCGGGCGTGGTTCGGCCTCCAATCTGGAGTCGTGACCGCGCCGGGCCAGCCAACCCCGTAGAGCACGCGCTGCGTGCCCGGAAGAAGGAGTCCCCGTGGCTGATCTGGAACTGGTCTACGAGACCGTCGTCAAGCGCAATCCCGGTGAGGTGGAATTCCACCAGGCCGTCAAGGAGGTGCTCGACAGTCTGAGCCCCGTCCTCAAGCGCCACCCCCAGTACACCGAGGCCAATGTGCTGGAGCGGATGTGCGAGCCCGAGCGGCAGATCATCTTCCGCGTGCCGTGGATGGATGACAACGGCAAGGTGCAGATCAACCGTGGCTTCCGCGTCGAGTACAACTCCGCCCTGGGCCCGTACAAGGGCGGCCTGCGCTTCCACCCCAGCGTCTACCTGGGCATCGTCAAGTTCCTCGGCTTCGAGCAGGTCTTCAAGAACTCCCTGACCGGCATGCCCATCGGTGGTGGCAAGGGCGGCTCGGACTTCGACCCGCACGGCAAGTCCGACGCCGAGGTGATGCGCTTCTGCCAGAGCTTCATGACCGAGCTGTACCGCCACCTGGGTGAGTACACCGACGTCCCCGCCGGCGACATCGGCGTCGGCGGCCGGGAGATCGGCTACCTGTTCGGCCAGTACAAGCGGATCACCAACCGCTACGAGGCCGGCGTGCTCACCGGCAAGGGCCTGACTTGGGGCGGTTCCCTGGTCCGCACCGAGGCCACCGGTTACGGAACCGTGCTGTTCGCCAACCGGATGATGGAGCAGAAGGGCGCCAGCTTCGACGGCCAGCGCGTCACCGTCTCCGGCGGCGGCAATGTGGCCATCTACGCCATCGAGAAGGCGCAGCAGCTGGGCGCCCTGTGCCACTCCTTCAGCGACTCGTCGGGCTATGTGCACGACCCCGAGGGCATCGACCTGGAGCTGCTGAAGCAGGTCAAGGAGGTGGAGCGCGGCCGCGCCGCCGACTACGTCTCCCGTCGCCCCAGCGCTACGCTGCACACCGACGGCACCGTGTGGAACATCCCCACCGACATCGCCCTGCCCTGCGCCACCCAGAACGAGCTGAACGGCGACTCCGCCAAGGAGCTGGTGAAGAACGGCGTCAAGGTGATTGCGGAGGGCGCCAACATGCCCACCACCCCGGAGGGGATCGAGGCCTTCCGGGCCGCCGGCGTCGCCTACGCCCCGGGCAAGGCCGCCAACGCGGGTGGCGTGGCCACCTCCGCGCTGGAGATGCAGCAGAACGCCTCGCGGGACTCCTGGAGCTTCGAGTACACCGAGGAGCGGCTGGCGCAGATCATGGAGAACATCCACGACAACTGCATCGACACCGCCGAGGAGTACGGCGCCCCCGGCGACTACGTCCTGGGCGCGAACATCGCCGGCTTCGTCAAGGTTGCCGACGCCATGATCGCCATGGGTCTGGTCTGATCCCCAACAGTTGACCGCCGAGACGGGCGGGGCGCCACTGCGGTGCCCCGTCCGTTTCGCGTCGAGGGGCCTCAGCCCAGCAAGACCTCAGCGGCCTCTTCGACGTGGTCCACCAGATGCAGCCGGGTTCCCATCTGCCGGTCCCGGCCCAGGGCCTCCAGCAAGGGCCAGGCCGGGAGTCTGTGGGTCCAGTACTCGCGGCCCACCAGCACCATCGGCGTGGTGGCGGAGCCCAGCGGGGTGTAGTAGTTTCCCGTCGCGGCCTGGAAGATCTCCTGCACGGTGCCCGCGGCCCCCTGCAGGTAGACGATCCCACCGCGGCAGCGCTGCAGCAGCGTGTCCTCCCGGATGGCATTGCTGAAGTACTTGGGGATCACCGTCGCGAAACCATTGGGCGGCTCGTGGCCATAGAACCAAGTGGGGATGCCCGCGGATTCGCCCGACGGCTGCCAGCGGCGCCGCACCTCCACCATGGCATGCGCCCAGGCGGTGAGGTTCGCATGGAAGTCGGCGGCCGCCGCCAGCACCTCGATCGCGTCGTCCAGGGCCTCCGGCTCCCCGGCCAGGTAGGCGCCCAGGTTGCTGGCCTCCATCGCGCCCGGGCCGCCGCCGGTCATCACAAGCCGACCGCCCCGGGTCAGGTCCCCGGCCAGCCGGGCGGCCTGCCGGAAGGTCTCGGTGCCCCGCGCCGCGGCGTGGCCGCCCATGATCCCGATGGTGGTCTGCGGCGGGCGGCTGGCGCACCAGTCGTCCAGGGATTCGCTCATGGAATGGTCGTGCAGGCTCATCGACAACGTGGCGCCCAGACTGGGCTGGATGCCCTGAGCCCGGTGCCAGGCGTAGATCCGGGCGTCGTGGCAGTCGGCATAGTCGCCGCCGGTCAGCACGGCGTCGAAGAGGTCCGGCGTCTCGTACATCCGTGGCCGGTAGGGGTTGAAGGGCAGCTCCGGCAGTCGCGGGAAGACCAGGGCGCCGCGGCCGCGCAGCGAGTCGTCGATGCCGGGCCGCATCAGGCACCCCAGGAAGATCGCCGCCTCCACCGACGTGCGCTTCAACTGCTCGCTGCGTTCGGTCAGGTCCACCGACTGGACCACGCATCGGTTCAGCCGCAGGCCGGCCGCCAGGTGGGCGTCGAAGGCCGCCAGCGAGTCGATCTCATGCTCCGCCGTCATCATGGCTGCCAGCCTAGTTGGGCTGCGCTGCCGCCCGCCGGAGCGGACAGGAGCTGGGCGTAGGCTCGATCCATGGGCGAGTTTTGGCACACCACGGGCGACGGTGTTCGGCTGTGGGGGAGGTTCAGCGGGCCCGAGACCGGAGCGGTGACGGTGGTGCTCACCCACGGCTACGCCCAGGCCCACCAGTGTTGGCACGCCCAGGCCGAGGCGCTGGCCGCGGCCGGTTTCCGGGTCCTGGTCTGGGACCTGCGGGGCCACGGCGAATCCGCCAATCCGGACCTGCTGGGCTGCACGATCGAGCGGGTGGCCGATGACCTGGCCGAGCTGATGATGGTGCACACCACCGGTCCGCTGGTGCTGGTGGGGCACTCGATGGGTGGGATGGCCCTGATGGCACTGGCGGAGCGTCATCCGCGGTTGGTGGCAGACCGGGTGGGGGCGGTGGCCTTCGTCGCCACCTCGGCCAACGGCGATGGGCTGGGCTTCCTGGGGTTGGGGTTGCGTGGCGCGCACCTGGTGCAGGCGGGTGGGGCTTGGGTCTTCGGTCGGTTGGCCCGGCACCGCAACAGCTGGCGATTGGTGAGTGGGCTGGGTCCGGTGCTCAGTGCCGGGCTGTGGGTGAGCTGCTGTGGTTGGCGTACATCGCGCACCGACGTCCGACTCACGGGCGAAATGGCAGGTCAGGCCGGATTTGCCACGATGGCAGCCTTCCTGCCCAGCCTGTCCACCCATCATCGGGAACCGGCTCTGGCGGTCTACCACGGTGTCCCCAGCCTGGTGCTGAACGGCAGCCTTGACCTGGTGGTGCCGCCCAAGGATTCGGAGGCGATCGCCCACCGACTGCCTGGCTGTCGTCGCGTCGTGGTTCCCCGCGCTGGGCACAACGTGATGATGGCGGCTCCCCGTCGGGTCAGGGACGAACTGCTGGCGCTGGCCCGACGGGTGTGACGGGCCACGGCCCCGGAATTGTCGGAGGGCTGTGTCAGGATGAGGGACGTGGCAGAACAACAGACGCGCAGTGTGGTGATCCTGGGCAGCACCGGATCCATCGGCACCCAGGCACTGGAGGTGATCTCGACCCGTCGGGAGCGCTTCCGGGTGGTGGGTCTGGCCGCGGGCGGCTCCGACGTCGGGCTGTTCGCCGCCCAGATCCTGGATTTCCAACCCGACGTGGTGGCCCTTGCCAAGGCCACGGCGGGGCAGGACCTGCAGCTGGCGCTCTATGCCCAGGCCAAGCAGCGCGGCTGGAATGAGGGGGACGTCCGGCTGCCCAAGATCCTGCTGGGTCCCGACGCCGCCACCCAGCTGGCCGCGCTGGAGTGCGACGTGGTGCTCAACGGCATCACCGGCGCCGCCGGTCTCCAGCCCACGCTGGCCACGCTCGCTGCGGGCACCACCCTGGCGCTGGCCAACAAGGAATCCCTGGTGATCGGCGGACGGCTGGTGACCGAGGCTGCCGCGCCGGGCCAGCTGGTGGCCGTCGACTCCGAACACTCCGCCTTCGCCCAGTGCCTGCGGGCCGGCACCGCGGACGAGGTGCGTCGCCTCATCCTCACCTGCTCCGGCGGCCCCTTCCGCGGCCGCACCCGCGAGGAGCTGGCCGACGTGACGCCCGCCCAAGCCAGCGCCCATCCCAGCTGGGACATGGGCCGGGTGATCACCATCAACTCGTCGACGCTGGTCAACAAGGGCCTGGAACTGCTGGAGGCCGGCCTGCTCTACGGCGTGGACCTGGACGACATCACCGTCGTGGTGCACCCCGGCTCCATCGTCCACTCGATGGTGGAGTTCCATGACGGCGCCACCATTGCCCAGGCCAGCCCGCCGGACATGAAGCTCCCGATCGCCCTGGGCCTGGACTGGCCGCACCGGATCGAGGGCGCCTCGAAGCCCAATGACTGGTCCAGCCCCGTGGACTGGCACTTCGAACCCGTCGACACCGAAGCCTTCCCGGCCGTCGAGCTGGCCCGCCGCTGCGGCCATTGTGGTGGGTCTGCGCCCGCGGTCTACAACGCGGCCAATGAGGTGCTGGTGGACGCCTTCTGCGACGGCAAGATCGGCTTCCTGGAGATCGTCGACACGATCGCCGCCGTGGTGGAGGAGCACCTCAACCTGGCCGGGCAACCCGGCGGACATCTCACGGATGAACAGATGAGCGTCGAGGGCGTGCTGGCCGCCGACGCCTGGGCCCGGCGGCGGGCCGCTGAGGTTGCTGGCGCATGAGCCTGGTGGTGACGGTGCTGGCCGCGGTTGGCTTCTTCGCGCTGATCATGGCCTCGATTGCGCTGCACGAGGTGGGGCATCTGGTGCCGGCCAAGCTCTTCGGCGTCAAGGTGACCCAGTACTTCGTCGGCTTTGGGAAGAACCTGTGGCGCATCCGACGGGGGGAGACGGAGTACGGGATCAAGCTGCTGCCCCTGGGCGGCTATGTCCGGCTGATCGGGATGTACCCGCCCGAGCGCCCCGGCGCCGCCGAGACCCGTAGCCCGCTGGCCCGGCTGGCCGACGAGGCACGCGAGGTGGAGTACGAGTCCATCACCCCGGCCGACGACGGACGGCTGTTCTACCAGAAGCCGGTCTGGCAGAAGATCATCATCATGGCCGGTGGCCCGCTGATGAACCTGGTGCTGGCCTTTGTGATCATGGCCGGGGTGAATGGCCTGCACGGCCAGTACCGCGCCCAGCTGGTGGCCGATTCCGTCAGCCAGTGCGTCGTCCCCGTCACCCGGGCCGAGCGCACCTGCCAGCCCGGTGACCCATCCTCGCCCGCCATGCGGGCCGGGGTGCGTCCGGGCGATCGGATCGTCGCCTTCAACGGAACCCCGCTGCGCAGCTGGGAGGAGTTGAGCGAGCTGATCCGGGCCAACCGGGCCAATCCCGCCGCGCTGGTGGTGGAGCGCGACGGACAACGGGTGGAGCTTCCCGCCACACCGACGATCCTGACCGGGGTGCGGGACCGGTTGGACCCGGCAAGGACCGTCGAGGCCGGCTTCCTGGGGGTCACGCCACGCACCGAACTGGTACGAGGCGGGGCGGTGGACACCGCCCAGGATCTGTGGCTGCAGACCAAACAGTCGGTGACCGCGCTGGCGGCCTTCCCGGTGAAGGTGTGGAATGTGGCCGCCGATCTGGTGACCGGCCAGAAACGCGACGCCAACGGCCCGATCTCGATCATCGGGGCCAGTCAGGTGGCCGGCCAGATTGCCGGGAACCAGCAGCTGGAGGCGGGGGACAAGGTTGCCTCCTGGTTCTCCATGCTGGCCTCGGTCAACCTGTTCGTCTGCCTGCTGAACTGCGTCCCCTTGCCCCCGCTGGACGGCGGCCACATCGCCGGCGCCCTGTACGAGGCACTCAAACGCGGGCTCACCCGACTGCTCGGCCGCCCCGACCCGGGGCACGTCGACACCGCCCGGATGCTGCCCGTGGCCTACGCAGTGGGCGCCTTCTTGGCCGTCGCGGGTCTGGTGCTGGTGCTGGCCGACCTGGTCACGCCGATCAAATTGCTCTGAGGCTGTCCGCCTCCGGCTTGCTCGGTGGACGGTTGCCCTGCCCGAGTTGGGGTTGGCTTGCTCGTTGGACGGTTGCCTTCCGATGGTTATTTCTGTCGTAGGGCGACGGTTGGGTCAGCAGGGCGACAGTTGGACGCGCAGAGCGGGTGACATTCCGGTGAACAGTGAACTACCCCCACGCTGAGGGGCTTACTCAGCCTGCTCTCAGCTGGATAGCGTGGCGGTGGCATCCGCCAACCCCACATTTCCCACTGGAGATTCCCATGTCCCACAGCATTTCCGGGTCCTGGCGCGGCGGCCTGACCGCCGCGGCCCTGGGCCTTGGCATGGTCGCGCAAGGCCTCGCCGCCCTGCCCGCCCAGGCAGCCACCGATCACCTGGTGATCGACGAGGTCTACGGCGGAGGCGGCAACAGCGGCGCGCCGTACACCCATGACTTCGTCGAGCTGTTCAATGGCACCGGCGCGGCCATCGACGTCACCGGCTGGAAGCTGAACTACTACTCGGCCGCCGGCAACCCCGGCAATTCGTGCACCCTGAGCGGCAGCGTCCAGCCCGGCAAGCACTTCCTGGTGCAGCAGGCCAAGGGCACGGCCGGCACGCAGGCGCTGCCCACCCCCGACGCCACCTGCACCGCCGCCATGAGCGCCACCGCCGGCAGCGTGGAGCTGGTGGATGCCAGCGGTGCCGTGGTTGACCTGGTGGGTTTCGGAACCGCCACCAAGGTGGAGACCGCCGCCGCGCCCGCCCCGTCCAACACGACGTCAATCAGCCGCACGGATGGCGCTGACACCGGCAACAACCAGGCCGACTTCACCAAGGGTGAGCCCAAGCCGGAGAACCAGGGCGCCGTCCCGGATCCGACGCCGGAGCCCACCCCGGATCCGACGCCCGAGCCCACCCCGGAGCCCACCCCCGCCGTGGAGAAGACCATCGCGGAGATCCAAGGCACCGGCACCGCCACCCCGCTGGCCGGCCAGAGCGTCACCACCAAGGGTGTCGTCACCGCCAGCTACCCGACGGGCGGCTTCAACGGCTTCTACCTGCAGACCCCCGGCAGCGGCGGCAGCGCCAAGGCCGCAGGTCAGGCCTCGGATGGCATCTTCGTCTACACCGGCGCCGCCCCCACCGTGAAGCCGGGGGAGTGCTACGCCGTCACCGGCGTCCCGGCCGAGTACAACACCCTCACCCAGCTCACCAAGCCGGTGCTGACCCCCGCCACCGACTGCGCCGAGGTGAAGCCCACCGAGCTGGCCACCCTGCCGCAGACCGACGCCGACAAGGAGGCCTACGAGGGGATGCTGGTGCAGCCCTTGGGCAACTACACCATCACCAACAACTACAACCTGAACAACTACGGTCAGGTCGGCCTCGCCGCCGGTGACAAGCCGCTGTGGACCGCCACGGATCGCGTCGTGCCGGCCGAGGCCGCCGCCTATGAGGCGGAGCAGGCCAAGAAGTACATCACCCTGGACGACGGCTCCAGCTGGGACTACCTGCGCAACACCACCGCGCAGAAGAGCCCGCTGCCCTACCTGAGCCAGGGCGAGCCGATGCGCACCGACTCCAAGGTCACCTTCACCAAACCGGTGATCCTGGACTACCGCTTCCAGTGGAACTACCAGCCGGTTGAGCAGATCGTCGGTGCCACCGACGACAATGACCCGCTGACCACCCAGAACACCCGCCCGACCGCCGCCCCGGCGGTTGGCGGCGAGCTGAAGCTGGGCGCCATGAATGTGCTCAACTACTTCACTGATCTTGGCCAGGATGAGGCGGGCTGCTCGGCCTACAAGGACATGTCCGGCAATCCCGTCACCGCCAATGGCTGCACCGTGCGGGGCGCCTACACCCCGGCCGCGCTGAAGGACCAGCAGACCAAGATCATCGCTGCGCTGGAGATGCTGGATGCCGATGTGGTTGGTCTGATGGAGATCGAGAACGCGGCCCGCTTCGGCCATGACCGCGACGCCGCGCTGAAGACCCTGGTGGACGCCCTGAATGCCAAGGTGGGCGCCGGCACCTATGACTACGTCCGCAGTCCGGTGGCCCGTCCGGTCAGCGAGGACGTCATCCGGACGGCCTTCATCTACAAGAGCTCCAAGGTCAAGCCGGTGGATGCCTCGGTGATCCTGGACAGCCCGGCCTTCGCCAATGCCCGCCAGCCGCTCGGTCAGAAGTTCGAGTCCCTGACCAGCGGCAAGACCTTCGTCGCCGTCGCCAACCACTTCAAGAGCAAGGGTTCCGGCGTCGACGACGGCACCGGTCAGGGCAATTCCAACCCGTCACGGGAGGAGCAGGCGCGTGACGTGACCGCCTGGACCAAGCAGCTGTGGCCCGACGAGGCCGTCTTCATGGTGGGTGACTTCAACGCCTACAGCCGGGAGACCCCGGTGCAGATCATCGAAGCGGCGGGCTTCACCAACCTGGTGCGCAAGTTCAGCCCCGAGTCCACCAGCTACCAGTTCGGTGGCCGGCTGGGCTCGCTGGACCACGCCTTCGCCAATGAGAAGGCGCTGGCGATGGTCACCGGCGCCGACGACCTGAACATCAACGGCGACGAGTCGGTGGCGATGCAGTACTCGCGTCGCCACTACAACATCACCGACTTCTACGCCCCGACGCCGTACGCCTCCAGCGACCACGACCCGGTGCTGGTGGGCCTGTCCGACGCCAAGCCGGCGCCCAAGACCCCGGTGATCACCCCGAGCCAGAACTGCGAGTCCTTCGGCTTCAAGGCCACCGACTTCGTCGCGGGGGACAAGCTGCGGATCGACGGCCACTGGAATGGCCAGGCGCAGTACACCACCGTCGAGCTGACCGACGCCGGGTGGTGGAGCGGCCCCAAGCCGAGCTGGACCGACGCCACCGCCGTCGTGGTGCGTGACGGCAAGGCCCTGGAACAGACCCGGGTCTCGATCACCAAGGAGGCCTCCTGCACTCCGCCCGTGATCGCCGGCAAGGCGGAGAAGAAGTCCTTCTCCTTCAGCGTCCGGGACTCCCAGCCGGGTGACCAGCTGCGGGTGTCCGCCGTCTGGAAGGGTCGGGAGCAGACCTTCACCGTCCCGGCTGCCGACGGCTACCAGTCGCCGCGCCAGCCCTCCTGGCAGACCGCCTCGGCCGTGATCGTTCGGGACGGCAAGGTCATGGCAGAGACCCGGGTGGAGATCAAGAACCCCGCCAAGTGATCCGGAGCCAGTGAACCGGTGCTGCCCCGCCCCTCCGGCCAGGAGGTGCGGGGCAGTTCCGTGTCCGCCTCGACGTGTGACCAGCACGTCGCCACCTGGGGCGTCCATTAGTCTTGGCATCATGACCGTTGCCCTTGGTATGCCCGCGCTTCCCGACCCCGTGCTCTCGCCCCGCCGCAAGACCCGCCAGATCCACGTCGGCAAGGTGCAGGTGGGCAGTGAGGCGCCGATCTCGGTGCAGTCCATGACCACCACCAAGACCACCGACATCAACGGCACGCTGCAACAGATCGCGCAGCTCACTGCCGCCGGCTGCGACATCGTGCGCGTGGCCTGCCCCAGCCAGGACGATGCCGAGGCGCTGCCGATCATCGCGAAGAAGTCCGCCATCCCGGTGATCGCCGACATCCACTTCCAGCCGAAGTACGTCTTTGCCGCCATCGACGCCGGCTGCGCGGCCGTGCGGGTGAACCCGGGCAACATCAAGAAGTTCGACGACAAGGTGGCGGAGATCGCCAAGGCCGCCACCGACGCTGGGGTCAGCCTGCGGATCGGCGTCAATGCCGGTTCGCTGGACCCGAGGCTGATGACGAAGTACGGCTCGGCCACCCCGGAGGCGCTGGTGGAGTCCGCGCTGTGGGAGGCCAGCCTGTTCGAGGAGGTGGGCTTCCGCGACTACAAGATCAGCGTGAAGCACAACGACCCGGTCACCATGGTGCAGACCTACCGGCTGCTGGCGCAGCAGACCGATGTCCCGCTGCACCTGGGCGTCACCGAGGCCGGCCCCGCCTTCCAGGGCACCATCAAGTCCACCGCCGCCTTCTCGATCCTGCTGGCGGAGGGGATTGGTGACACCATTCGCGTCTCGCTGTCCGCGGACCCCGTAGAGGAGGTCAAGGTGGGCACCAAGATGCTGGAGGTGCTGGGTCTGCGCCCGCGCAAGCTCGACGTGGTCAGCTGCCCCGGCTGCGGCCGGGCCCAGGTGGACATCTGGGGTCTGGCGGACAAGGTGAGCGAGGGGCTGGAGGGGATGGAGGCCCCGCTGCGGGTGGCCGTGATGGGCTGCGTCGTGAACGGCCCCGGCGAGGCCCGGGAGGCGGATCTGGGTGTGGCCGCGGGTAATGGCAAGGGCCAGATCTTCGTGAAGGGTGAGGTGATCAAGACCGTGCCCGAGGACCTGATCGTCGAGACCCTGATTGAGGAGGCCAACCGTCTTGCTGGAGAAATTGCCGAGGTGGGTTCGCCCCAGGTCCAGGTCAGCTGAGCTCCGGCGGATGGTGGCGCAACCGACCACCGGCCAGGAGGCCGCCGCTGGATCGCTGCGGATCCTGGGCAATGATGACCTGGACGAGGTGATGGCCCTGTTGATGGCCAGCCCGCTGGAGAATGTCTTCGTCGCCTCCCGGGTGGAGAATGCCGGGCTCGATCCCTTCATGCTCGGCTGTCAGGTGGTGGGTTACGAACGTGACCGGCAGTTGGTCAGTCTGTGCCATGCCGGGTCCAATCTGGTGCCGGTCAATGCCGATGACGAGGCGCTGCAGGCCTACATCCGCTACTTGGGGCCCCGGCGCCGGGCGGCGTCCATCATGGGCGTCGCCGAGCCGACCATCCGGCTGTGGGAGGGGCTGAGCCAGAGCTATGGGGGGCAGTGGTCCGAGGTCCGTGACCTGCGGCCCGAGCAGCCGCTGATGTCCATCAGTGAGGACAGCCAACTCCCGGCGGATCCCCGGGTGGAGCGGATCACCATGAAGGACTTCGACGCCTACTTCGAGGCCGCCGTGAAGATGTACACCGAGGAGGTTGGGGTGAACCCGTTGGAGGCCACCGGGAGCTATCGCAACCATGTCCGGCGCACCATCCAGCAGGGCCGGGCCTTCGGGATCCTGGAGAAGGGCCGGGTGCTGTTCAAGTCCGACGTCGGCTGCGCCACCGGGATGTTCTGCCAGGTCCAAGGGGTCTGGATGGACCCCGCATTGCGTGGGCAGGGCCTGTCCGGGCCGGCGATGGCGGCCGTGGTGCGGTTCTGCCGGGAGCGGTGGCCGGTGGTCAGCCTGTACGTCAATGACTACAACACGCCGGCCATCAAACTGTACGAACGTGTGGGTTTCGCCACCATCGGACGCTTCGCCACCGTGCTGTACTGAGCGGCCCAGCGGACGCCCTGCCGGGTAATTCTTCGCTCAATCACTTCGTGTGTTCAAAAAATTCAGGAAGCACCCGCGCGATCTCGGGGGTTATCGCGCGGGTGCCTCAAGAACATGATGCCCGGTTGGGTGGCTAGTTGGCAAATCAAAGTCACGCGACCCCGGCCGGTCCGGGCGGCTAGTCTTGGCTGCGCACTCCGACGCCAGGCTGAAGGGCAGCCGAGGGCGTTCCTCGCGGTGCAGGAAGTTGATCATGATCACTCGTCTGAGTTCCCTGTTCGTCCGCACGCTGCGCGATGATCCCGCCGACGCCGAGGTGCCGAGCCACCGCTGGCTGGTGCGTGCCGGCTACATCCGTCGGGTCGCGCCCGGCATCTACTCCTGGCTGCCGCTGGGTCTGAAGGTGCTGCACAAGGTGGAGACCATCGTCCGGGAAGAGATGGACGCCATCGGCGCGCAGGAGGTGCACTTCCCGGCGCTGCTGCCGCGGGAACCCTACGAGTCGACCAACCGGTGGACCGAGTACGGCGACAACCTCTTCCGGCTCAAGGATCGCAAGGGCGCGGACCTGCTGCTCGGCCCCACCCATGAGGAGATGTTCACCCTCATGGTCAAGGACCTCTACAGCTCCTACAAGGATCTGCCGCTCAGCCTCTACCAGATCCAGAACAAGTACCGCGACGAGGCGCGTCCCCGCGCCGGCATCCTGCGTGGCCGCGAGTTCGTGATGAAGGACTCCTACTCCTTCGACGTCGACGACGCCGGGCTGGAGGCCAGCTACCAGAAGCACCGCGAGGCCTACATCAAGATCTTCGACCGGCTGGGCTTCGACTACGTGATCGTGCAGGCGATGGCTGGTGCGATGGGCGGCTCCAAGAGCGAGGAATTCCTGGCCGTCGCGCCCAATGGTGAGGACACCTTCGTCCGTTCGCCCGGGGGCTATGCCGCCAATGTGGAGGCCGTGCGGATCCCCGCCCCCGAGGCCGTCGACTGGGCCGAGGTGCCCGCCGCACACGTCGAGGACACCCCCGGCTCGGAGACCATCGAGACCCTGGTTGCCCTGCTCAACCGGGACTTCCCGCGGGAAGACCGGGAGTGGACCGGCGCCGACACCCTGAAGAATGTGGTCTTCAAGCTGCGCCATCCCGACGGCAAGGAAGAGGCGCTGGCGATCGGCCTGCCCGGTGACCGCGCCGTCGACGAGAAACGGCTGGAGGCCGCGATGGAGCCGGCCGAGGTACTGGACTTCACCGACGCCGACTTCGAGAACTTCCCCAACCTGAAGAAGGGCTACATCGGCCCCGAGGTGCTGGGTGAGAAGAATGTCAGCAAGGTGCGCTACCTGTGTGATCCGCGCGTCGTGCCGGGAACCCGTTGGGTGACGGGCGCCAATGAGCCCGGCCACCACGTGATCGATCTGGTGTGCGGGCGGGACTTCACTCCCGATGGCGTGATCGACGTCGCCGAGGTGCGCGAGGGTGATCCGGCACCCGACGGTTCCGGGCCGCTGACCCTGGCCCGCGGCATCGAGATGGGCCACATCTTCCAGCTGGGCCGCAAGTACGCCGAGTCACTGGGGCTGAAGGTGCTGGACCAGAACGGCAAGCTGGTGACGGTCACTATGGGCTCCTATGGCGTGGGCGTCTCCCGCGCGGTGGCGGCCGTCGCCGAGGGAACCTGCGATGACAAGGGCCTGTGCTGGCCCCGCGGCCTGGCGCCCTTCGACGTGGAGATCGTCGCCACCGGCAAGGGCGAGGAGATCTTCGCCGCCGCCGAGAAGCTGGCCACCGAGCTGGACGAGGCCGGCGTCGCGGTGCTCTACGACGACCGCAAGGCCAGCCCGGGCGTGAAGTTCGCCGACCAGGAGATCCTGGGCATGCCCACCGCCGTAGTGGTGGGCCGGGACCTGGCCAATGGCCTGGTGGAGATCCGCGACCGCAAGAGTGGCGAGAAGCGCTCGGTGGCGGTCGAGGATGCGCTGGCCGAGGTGCTCAGGGAGATCCACGGCCACTGAGCCGGCAGACGAACCGCTCCCAGGACCAAGGAGGAACTGTGACCGCCGACCTACCTGCCGCCTTGTTGTGGGATTTTGACGGCACGACGGTTGATTCCGAGGGCTCCTGGGAGCGGGCTGAGCTGCGCTGGCTGGCGCAGCTCGGCGGCCCGCGGTCCGGCGTCGAGCTGGACCGCAAACCCGGCGCCAGTCTGGACGGCACCATCGACTGGCTCCACGCGGCCGCCGGGGTTCCGGTGGGGGACCGGGCAGCCGTGCGCAAGGCGCTGTGCGACCTGGCCATCCAGGAGTACCTGGCCGACGGGCCCGTGGTGCTGCCCGGTGTCCGGGAGCTGATGGCCCAGGCCGAGCAGGCCGGGGTGCCCAACTTGCTGGTCTCCGCCAATGAGACCTGGCTGCTGCGCGAGATCCTGTCCGGTTGGGGGCGGGTGCCCTATGCCCACTTGGTGGGGGAGGACCAGGTGGCGCGCAGCAAGCCCGCCCCGGACCTCTACCTGGAGGCGGCGCGGCTGCTGGGCGTCGACCCCGCCCGGTGCCTTGCCTTCGAGGACTCCGTGACAGGAGCGACCGCGGCGGTGACGGCCGGCTGCTGCACCGTCGGGGTGACCGGCCAGGACACGGCGTCGGTGGCGGGCGTCGCGCTGCGGGTCGACGGTCTGGCTGACGTGGGCTTCGACGAGCTGGTGGACACCTGGCGTCGCTGGACTTCGGCCCCCTGAACCCTTGCCGCCAAACTGGTCTGAGTCTAGTCTGAATACATGACCACTGCAGCGCGGGCCGAGATCGGCAGCTACGAGGCCAAGACCCATCTGCCCCGCCTCCTGGACGAGGTGGAGGCGGGTGCCAGCTACACCATCACCAAGCACGGCCGCCCGGTGGCCAAGCTGGTACCCATCAAGGGTGGGAAGCGAGACCCAGAGGAGGTGAAGGCCGCCTTCGCGAGGTTGCGGGCATCAATCCCGCCTGACCCCACGTTCGACATCAAGGCTGCCATTGAGGAAGGCCGCCGATGAGCGTCGTGCTGGATGCTTCGCTGCCCCTGGCCTGGCTGCTGCACGAGGTCTCGGACGAGGAATTGGACGTCGTTCTTGACGAGGTGCTGCACGACGGTGGCTTGGTCACGCCGTTGTGGCAACTCGAGGTGCTGAATGGTCTGTTGGTGGCAGTCAAGCGTGGCCGCATCACGACGGCTCAACTGTCCGAGATGCTGGTCGCGTTGGAAGGTCTCCCCCTGGAGCAGGTGGAGTTGGACCCGTCGCCCTATGCATTGCTTCCGTTGGCCCGGGAGCATGGCCTGACGGCCTACGATGCCAGCTATGTCTGGGCGGCGAGTGTCACCGGATGTCCTCTCGCGACTCGTGACGAGAAGATGCGCGCCGCCGCCGAGGCCGAGGGAATTGCCCTGCTCGGATGATCCTCGCGACGCACGTCCTGATCGGCCTGATGCTGGCCGCCTTCATCGCGGGCTGGGTGGATGCCGTGGTCGGCGGGGGAGGGCTGATCCAGCTACCCGCCCTGTTGATCGGGCTGCCCGCCGACACGTCGGTGGCCACCATCGCCGGCACCAACAAGGTGCCCGCTGCCGCCGGCACCCTGATGGCGTCGCTCACCTACCTGCGCACCGTTCGGGTGGACTGGCGCAGCGCACTGCCCCTGATGGTCACCGCATGGCTGGGCTCCACGGCGGGCGCCAACCTGGCCCACCGCATGCCGCGCGAATGGTTCACCCCACTGGTGCTGGTGGTGATCCTGGTGGTGGGCGGCTACACGGTGCGTCGTCCGCAGCTGGGTCTGCAGCAGAAACTGCGACACGACGGGCGCGGCCACCTGGCCCGTCTGCTGGTGATCGGCGGCGGCGTCGGGGTCTACGACGGGCTGATCGGCCCCGGCACCGGCACCTTCTTCGTGATCGCCCTGGTCTCGGTGATGGGCTACGGCTTCCTGGAGGCCTCGACGCTGACCAAACTGGCCAACCTGACCACCAACCTGGCCGCGATCAGCGTCTTCGTCCTGCACGGCAGCATCCTGTGGCCGGTGGCGCTGTGCATGGCCGCGGCCAACCTGACCGGCGGGCTGCTCGGTGCGCGGACGGCGGTGCGCCGCGGCAATGCCTTCGTCCGCAAGGTCTTCCTGCTGGTCATCTCCGCCCTGGTTATGAAGTTGGCCTGGGACACCCTGCAGTTGCTGGTCTAGACCCAGCCGGGCCAGTACGGCACCGGGCTGCCCGCCGGGTAGGCCCGGGCCGCCTGAGCGGCCATGGCGTCCAGGGCGGTTGCCCGCTCGGCACCCGTCGAGGCCGCGGCCAACCGTGCCCAGGCCGCGTAGACCGCGGCCTCCAGTGCCGTCCAGGTCTTGCCGATTTCGGCCGGTGAGGTGAACGTGCCCGGCATCTGGTAGTTCAGCTCGGCCGGCGCAACGTCCTGCCTGGCCTGCCGCAGTAGCGCGGCCGTCCGGTCCCGCTCCGCCCACACCGCCACCAACCGCTGGCGGCCCGGTGCCAGCGCCGGGTCCTTGTCCGGCAGCTGACCGATGCCGATCTCGAGGCCCTCCGCCAGGGCGCGCCAGCGGCTGAGCAGCACCCCGAGCGCGTCGGCCCGGCTGCCCACTTCAACCCCGGACGGTACGCTGCCGCCCGCCACGACGGGCCGGCCCGGGGTGGCGTTCAGCCCAGCGAATGCTGACAACGAGGCGTAGAGCAGGCAGGTGGGGTCATCGGCGGCGGCCAGCGCGGCCTGTCGGTGGTGCTGCTGCGCCGACATCTCCAGGGCTGCGAGCTTGCCGGACAGAGTCTTCCAGTCCGACGCGTCCGGCGCCGGGGTGGCGGCGGGCTGCGGGCTCGGGGCGCCGCCCGGCTGCAGTGGCTCGTCATGGCCAAGCAGGGCCAGGTGCGCCACATGGGCCCCCTGAAGCTGTTTCAGGGCGGCGGTCTGGGCCGGGGACCGGGGGGCCGTGGGGGCGGCCAGGGCAGCAGCCAGCAGTGTGACCAGTCGTTGCTCGTCGTCGCGCGCCTGCACCAGCGCCGGGTCGGGCGGCGCGGAAGGAGCCGAGGAGACCGCGGCGGAGCCGCCGCGCACGGTGGGGGAGGAGACACAGCCGGCCAGCAGGCCGACGCCCAGGGTAGACCCACCCAGCAGGAGACCGCGACGGGTGGGGGCGGGGCTGCGCATGCCGGAATCCTAGCCGCCCGAAGTTCGGTAGGCTTGTCCGGATCCTGACGCCCGTCGGCGTCGGGTGGACAATTGATCACACAACTGGATCACAACTGAAAGGGGGCAGCGATCATGCAGGAACGCGTCGTGAAGCCCATCATCATGCCGATCCTCGAGGCGCACGGCCTCGAACTGGACAATCTGGACATCATCCCCGCCGGCAAGCGCAAGGTGCTGCGGATCACCGTCGACGGTGATGGCCCCAAGGGTCGCGGCCCGCTGCTGGACGACATCGCCACCGCCACCCGGGACATCTCCGACGCCCTGGACGAGGCGCCCGAGCTGGGCCAGGCCCCCTTCACGCTCGAGGTGAGCTCACGCGGCGTCGGCAAGCCTCTGGAAGAGCCCAAGCACTTCCGGCGCAACACCGGCCGGCTGGTGCTGGTTGTGCTGATCGACGGCGGCACCGTCCGCGGCCGGATCACCCAGACCACCGACACCGAGGTCACCCTGACCGTGGAAGCCGAACCGGGCAAGAAGCTCCCCAAGGACACCGCCCCGGTGCGCGTGCTGGGCTTCGACGAGATCACCAAGGCCACCGTCCAGGTGGAGATGAACCGCAAGCACGACCCTGAGCTCGACGAGATCGGTGACGACTCCGACGAGACCGAGGACGACGACTTCGAGGACGACGATGAGTCGGACCACGGGAATGAGGAGAACTGATGGACATCGACATGGCGGCACTGCGTTCGATCGAGCGGGAGAAGGAGATCCCGCTCGACTACCTGGTGCAGGCGTTGGAAGACGCCATGCTGAATGCCTATGACAAGACCGAGCACCCCATCCGGGGAGCCCGGGTGGAACTGGACCGCAAGAGCGGCAAGTTCGCGGTGATGGTGCCCGAGCGTGACGAGGAGAACCAGATCGTCGGCTGGTACGACGACACCCCCGCCGACTTCGGCCGGGTGGCCGCCGCCACCGCGCGCCAGGTGATCTTCCAGCGGCTGCGGGAGGCCGAGGACGAGCAGAAGTTCGGCCACTTCGCCGCCAGCGAGGGCGACATCATCCTGGGCACCGTCCAGCAGGACCGCGATTCCCGCACCATCCGGCTGGACATCGGCAACAAGATGGAAGCCATCATGCCGCTGGCCGAGCAGGCCCCCGGCGAGCAGTACACCCACGGCAAGCGGCTGCGGGTCTTCGTGGTCAGCGTCCGCAAGGAGGCCAAGGGGCCGCAGGTGATCGTCTCCCGCACCCACCCCGGCCTGGTGAAGAAGATGTTCGCGCTGGAGGTGCCGGAGATCGAGCAGGGCGTGGTGGAGATCAAGGAGATCGCCCGCGAGGCCGGCCACCGCACCAAGATCGCCATCGTCAGCCACAATCCCGACGTGTCCGCCAAGGGTGCCTGCATCGGCCCCATGGGTCAGCGGGTGCGCGCCGTGATGCGCGAGCTGAACGAGGAGAAGATCGACATCATCGACTGGTCCGAGGACCCGGCGGAGTTCGTCGCGCAAGCCCTCAGCCCGGCCAAGGTGAGCCAGGTCACCGTCGTCGACGCCGCGGCTCGGGCCGCCCGTGTCGTGGTGCCGGACTACCAGCTCAGCCTGGCCATCGGCCGGGAAGGGCAGAATGCCCGGCTGGCGGCCCGCCTCACCGGCTGGCGGATCGATATCCGGTCCGACGCGGAGTGAGTCCGCAACGCACGTGTCAGGGGTGCCGCCTGGTTGATGACCAGGCGGCGCTGCTGCGTTTCGTGCTGACCGACGGCGTCGTGACCCCCGACCCCGGGCGTCGGCTTCCGGGCCGGGGCGTCTGGGTGCATCCCGACGAGCGGTGCCAGGAGCTGGTGCTGCGCCGGGGCGGCTTCGCCCGCGGATTCCGGCGCTGCGTCAAGGTCCCCCAGGATCTGTTCGCTGATCCGCCGGTTCGACCTCACGGGGCCTGAACCGTTACAGTGGAAAGTGCGCGTCCGTCCGGATTCCCCGTGACGGATCTACCAACCGGCCCCCTCCACAGCGGAGAGGGCGAACCAGAAAGTGGGCTAACGCTCATGACCACTCGATGAGTAATCACCAATGAGCATCAACACCAACTAACTGGTCCGGTAGCCGCGAATAGGCCCGGACCTGAAGGAGAGTAGTGGCCAAGGTCCGTGTCTACGAGCTCGCAAAGGAGCTCGGACTCGAAAGCAAAGACGTCCTCAAGACGCTGAACGACATGGGCGAATTCGTTCGCTCCGCGTCGTCCACCATCGAAGCGCCCGTCGTACGACGGCTGCGCGACAAGCTGGACAGTGATTCCGGTGCGGGCCAGCCCGCCAAGCCGTCCTCGGCGCCGCGTCCTGCCAGCCCCAGCCCGCGCCCCGCGGGCAATGCGCCCAAGCCCGGCCAGGCGCCGCGGCCCAGCGGCCCCGCGCCGAAGCCCGCCGCGGCCGCCCCGGCCCCGCAGCCGCAGGCCGAGGCCCCGCAGACCCCGCAGGCCGAGGCCCCGCAGGCCAGCCAGCCCGAGGCGAAGGCGGCCACCCCGGCTCCGCAGGCCAGCAAGCCCGGCCCGCAGGCCACCCCGGGTGCCCGCCCCGGTGCTCCGCGTCCCGGTCAGCAGGCCCAGCAGGGTCAGAGCCGCCCCGGTCCACGCCCCGCCTCCCCAGCGGCCGGTGCCTCCGCGCCGACGGGTTCCGGCCCGATCACCAGCAACACGCCGCCCGCCCGCGGCCCGCGCCCCGGTGCCCCGCGTCCCGGTGCGGCGGCCACCGGTGGCAGTGCGCCGCGCCCCGGGGCTCCGCGCCCCGGCCAGCAGGCTCGTCCCAGCACGCCCCGCCCGGGCGGAACCGCAGGCCTGCCCAGCAGCGCCCCCGGCGGTGCAACGCCCGGTCCGCGTCGCCCCGGTGGCGCACCCCGGCCCGGCAACAGCCCCTACGGCCCGCAGGGCATGGGCGCCCGACGTCCCCGCCCCGAGGGCCAGGGTGGCGGTGCCCCGCGCCCCGGTGCACCCGCGGCCGGCCGTTCCGGCGCGCCCCGTCCGGGCGCTCCGTCGGGTGACCGGATGCCTCGTCCCGGTGGCACCGGTGGCCTGCCCGGCATGCCCCGGCCCAACCCGGCGATGATGCCCAAGCAGCAGAATGCCGCCGTCGGCGCCCCCGCTCGCGGTGGCCGTCCCGGTGGTGGACCCGGCCGCGGCCGTCCCGGTGGTGGCCCCGGCGGCGGTGGCCGTCCCGGCATGGGTGGTGGCCCCGGTGGCCCGCCCGGTGGCGGTGGCCGCGGTGGCCGCGGTGGCCGCGGTGGCTCCGGCACCCAGGGTGCCTTTGGCCGCGGCGGACAGTCCCGTCGTGGGCGCAAGAGCAAGAAGCAGCGCAGGCAAGAGTTCAATGAGATGGAGGCGCCGTCGATTGGCGGCGTGCGCATCAGGCAGGGCGACGGCCAGACCGTTCGCCTGCGCCGTGGCGCCTCGCTGACGGACCTGGCCGAGAAGATCAACGTCGAGCCGGCACAGCTGGTGCAGGTCTTGTTCAACCTCGGTGAGATGGTCACGGCCACCCAGTCGGTGGCCGATGACACCCTCGAGGTGCTCGGTGCCGAACTGAACTACAAGATCGAGGTCGTCTCGCCCGAGGACGAGGACCGCGAACTGCTCGCGGGCTTTGACCTGGAATTCGGTGAGGACGACGGCGACGACGAGGACCTGTTCCCGCGTCCCCCGGCCGTCACCGTCATGGGTCACGTCGACCACGGCAAGACGAAGCTGCTGGACGCGCTGCGCCACGCCAATGTGCAGGGCGGCGAGGCCGGTGGCATCACCCAGGCCATCGGTGCCTACCAGGTGGAGACCACCGTCGACGAGGTGGATCGCAAGATCACCTTCATCGACACCCCCGGTCACGAGGCCTTCACGGCGATGCGTGCCCGTGGCGCCAAGGCCACCGACATCGCGGTGCTCGTCGTGGCCGCCGATGACGGTGTGATGCCGCAGACCATCGAGGCCCTCAACCACGCCAAGGCGGCCGAGCTGCCCGTGGTGGTTGCGGTCAACAAGGTTGACAAGCCGGATGCCGATCCGACCAAGGTCCGCGGCCAGCTCACCGAGTACGGTCTGGTGCCGGAGGAGTACGGCGGCGAGACCATGTTCGTGGACGTCTCCGCCACGGCCAAGACCGGTCTGGAGGACCTGCTGGAGGCGATCGTGCTGACCGCCGACGCCGAGCTGGACCTGCGTGCCAACCCGGACATGCCCGCCCAGGGCGTGGCCATCGAGGCTCACCTGGACCAGGGCCGTGGCCCGGTTGCCACCGTGCTGATCCAGCGCGGCACCCTGAAGAAGGGCGATTCGATCGTCGCCGGATCGGCCCATGGCCGTGTCCGCGCCATGATCAACGACAAGGGTGAGAATGTCACCGAGGCTCCGCCCTCGATGCCGGTCCAGGTGCTCGGCCTGACGTCGGTTCCCGGCGCGGGCGACAACTTCCTGGTCGTCGACGACGACCGGATGGCTCGCCAGATCGCGGACAAGCGGGAGGCTCGGATGCGGGCCGCCGCGCAGGCCAAGGGCTCGCGACGCAAGACCCTGGACCAGCTGTTCGAGCAGCTGGAGAAGGGCGAGACGCAGGAGCTGCTGCTCATCCTCAAGGGCGACGGCGCTGGTTCCGTCGAGGCCCTGGAGGACGCCCTGAGCAAGATCGACGTCGGCGACGAGGTGGATCTGCGCGTGATCGACCGTGGTGTCGGTGCCATCACCGAGACGAATGTCTCGCTGGCCGCCGCCTCCAAGGCCGTCATCATCGGCTTCAACGTGCGGCCCACGCCGCACGCCGCCAAGATGGCGGACAACGAGAATGTCGACGTGCGCTACTACTCGGTCATCTACGACGCGATCGACGAGATCGAGGCCGCGCTCAAGGGCATGCTCAAGCCGATCTACGAGGAGAAGGCGATGGGTACCGCGGAGATCCGCGAGATCTTCCGCAGCTCCAAGTTCGGCAACATCGCAGGCTGCATGATCAGCAACGGCACGATCAAGCGCAATGCCAAGGCTCGCCTGGTCCGCGACGGCGTCGTGGTCCGGGAGACCAGCATCGCGTCGCTGCGACGCGAGAAGGACGACGTCACGGAGGTCCGCGAGGGCTTCGAGTGTGGTCTGACGCTCGCGAACTACAACGACATCCAGGTGGGCGACATGGTCGAGACCTACGAGATGGTCGAGAAGCCGCGCGACTGATCCAACGCAACGCAGTACCGTGGGCGGTGACCTCCTGCAGAGGGGGTGCCGCCCACGGCGCTGTTCCAACACAACCGAAGGGAGCCACCATGACCAACCCTCGTGTGGCGAAACTGGCCGACCAGATCAAGATGATCACGGCCGAAATGCTGGAACGCAGAATCAAGGACCCGCGCCTGGGCTTCGTCACCGTCACCGACGTGCGGCTCACCGGCGACTCCCGCGAGGCGACGGTCTTCTACACCGTGCTAAGCGAGGAGGAGACGGGTGGCACCGCCGCGGCCCTGGAGTCCGCCAAGGGCCTGATCCGTTCCACCATCGGCAAGAAGCTGGGCCTGCGCTTCGCCCCCAGCATCGCCTTCATCCCCGACGCGACGCCGGAGGCCGCCGCGGCCATCGAGGACCTGCTGGCCCGGGCCCAGGCCGGTGACGCCGAACTGGCCAAGCAGCGCGAGGGCAAGACCTTCGCCGGCGAGGCGGACCCGTACAAGCACGACGACGACGCGCACGGGGGCTCCGCCCCCGTGGACCCCCAGTAAGGCGCGGAAGCCGCTGCGCTCGCTGCCACCTGTGCCGGGCGAGCGCATCGGCTCCTTCGCCGCCCGCGCGCCCGGCTGGGGTAGTGGCCGTCAGCCCCAGAGGCCGCCGGGGGCGAAGGTCTCGTCGACCAGGCCGTCGAACCAGCCTGCCTCCCGGGCGACGTCCAGCACGGTGTAGCGGGAGCGGTAGTACATCGCCTTCGGGAACGTGGCCTTGACGTCGGCCGCGGTCAGGCCGATGTCCTCCGGCCTGGACGGGGCACCGGCGCGGGTCAGCATGTCCTTCAGCTCGGCGGCGGGTATCAGCTGGTCCGCCAGGCGACGTTGGGTGTCGGGCCAGGAGTCCACCAGCCGCTGCAGCCGCTGGCGCAGTCCGTCGGCGTCGACGTACTTCTCCTTCGTCTGCTCGATTCCCCGCTGCACCAGGGCGCCGGTGGAGACCCGCTCGATGTCGGCCACCACCTCATCCCAGCTGGGCCAGGCCGTCACCGCGGCGTCGATGTCCAGACGGCCCAGGTCCCGGGCCATGAAGCGCTCGTAGAAGCCCAGCATCGCCAGGGTCCCGATCGCCACCTTAGCGCCGTGCGAAAGCGGGGGCTGCAGGTCGGCGCCCAGATGGGCCAGCTCCCACAGGTGGCTGAAGTAGTGCTCGGCGCCGGAGGCGGGCCGGGTTCCGCCATTGACCTGCATCGCCAGGCCGGACAGCACCAGGCCGTCCACCAGGCCCTGGTAGGCGTCGGGGGATCCGGCGGCCAGCCGCTGGGGCTGGGACAGGGCGTCACGCACCCCGGTCTGCACCAGCCGCCAGGCCTCCGGGTCAATGGGGTCGACGCCGGCGGCGTCGGCCAGGATCCAGTCCGCGCCGGCCGGGATCTTGGCGGACAGGTCGCCATAGCCGCTGGCGGTCATCGACGCCGGGGCGGTGGCCGCCACGTCCAGGTCGAAGATCACGACGGTGGGGGCGGGGCAGGGCATGGTGATCTTGACCCCGTCGGTCTCCATCGGGGCACCGAAGCCGGTGTAGCCGTCCATGCTGGCGGCGGTGCCGACCACGGCATAGGGCTGCTCCAGCTCGCCGGAGGCCAGCTTGACCAGGTCGTTCAGGGTTCCGGAGCCAATCGCGACGCCCAGTGCATCGTGCGCGGTCAGGGATTCGCGGATCTCCTGGCAGTGGTCATAGGAGGCGTAGAGGTAGGGCGTCGCCGGGTAGACCAGCGGGAGCACCACGTCGGCGCCCACCAAGGAGAGCTGATCTTGCACCTGCTGACCGGCGACGGCCCAGGTCCGCTCGTCGGCGATCAACTGGAAGGGCTGGTCCATCCCCAGGGCGTCGGTGATGATCTGGCCGCTGTGCTGCAGGATGTCACGGCCCACCTCCACAACTCGGGTGTCGTGGGCCTGGGCGACCGCGTCGGAGATGATCTGCTGGCTGGTCTGCGTCATGGGTCCGACGCTAACAGCGCTGCCGGGGCCGCCGGCAGGGGCAAGCGTCCGCTGCTTTTCCCTCGCCGTGTAAACGTCGGCGACAATGGACCCCATGACCTCTGCTAGCGACTCCGGCCTGCTGATCTGCGACAAGCCCCAGGGCTGGACCTCCCACCAGGTGGTGGGGCGGGTGCGTCGGCTGATGGGGACCCGCAAGGTGGGCCACGCCGGCACCCTGGACCCGATGGCCACCGGGGTGTTGATCATCGGGGTCAACCGGGCGACCCGACTGCTGGGCCACCTGGCGCTGCACGACAAGCGCTACGAGGCCACCATCCGGCTGGGGCAGTCCACCACCACTGACGACGCGGAGGGCGAACCCAGCGGGGGAGCCGACGCCGGGCACCTGACCCGGGAACTGGTGGAGGCCGAGCTGCCCGCCTTCCGTGGGGTGATCCAGCAGGTGCCCAGCTCAGTCAGCGCGATCAAGGTCAACGGGCAGCGCGCCTACAAGCTGGTCCGCGACGGGGAGCAGGTGGAGCTCAAGAGCCGGGAGGTGACCATCACGCGCTACGAGGTGCTGGGCCTGCGGCAGGTTGATCTTGCTGACGGCACCCGTGGCCTGGATGTCGACGTCGAGGTGGAGGCCAGTTCGGGCACCTACATCCGGGCACTGGCCCGTGATCTTGGTGCGGCTCTGGGGGTTGGGGGGCATCTGACCGCGCTGCGTCGCACCCGGATTGGCGGCTACAACCTGGTCGACCTGCCCGTGGTTGATCTTGAATGCGACGACCGGCCGCAGCTGTTGGGGATGGCCGAGGCGGCGCGGCTGAGTTTCCCCGTCGTCCAACTGGACGAGGACCAGGCACGCGACGTCGGCTTCGGACGGAGCCTGCGGGGCCTGATGGTGCCCGGCAGTCCCACCGGGGTGCTGGCGCCCGACGGCGAGCTGCTGGCCCTCTACCGCCCCGACGAGGAGGATCCGTCCATCGCTCGCCCGATCGCCGTGCTGGCCTGAGCTACTCTCCGGAGCGGAGCAGTTCCAGCACGGCTGTCAGGGCAGCCTGCTCGTCACGCCCGTCGGCGACGACGGTGACGCTTGCCCCCTGCTCCAGGCCCAGCTCCATCACGTCGAAGACCCTGGCCAGGCTGACCGGCCGCGGAGTCAACAGGAAGACCGAACTGCTGTGGGCCTCGACGACCCGTGCCAGCCGGAGGGCCATCCGGGCATGCACACCCCCGGTGACCCCAATGGTGACCTCACCTTGGCGCATTGTCCTCCTCTTCGAGGGTGATCGGCTGCCGATGTCGGAGCTTTGCGTCGGTCCGCGCAGAGCAGCGGTTGATTCAGACGGGACTATTCCACATCGGCTGATCTAGCGTTCCTTCCACCACCAACGAAGGGGGAAACGATGCAGCGGCCCGCCATCATCCTGCACCAGCTCGAGACCAGCCTGTCGGTTGCTCCCGAACAGCTGGAGCGGCTGCTCGGCGTCGGTTCCCGAACCGTGGCCAATGAGGTGGCCAGCCTGAACCAGCTGCTGGCGGGCGGCGCCCAGGTCCGGCTGGTCAACGGCCGATACCGGCTGCGGGTGCTGGACACCCTGTCCTTCGAGGAATCCCGCCGCCAGGTCACCGGCATCCGGGACTCCTTCAACGATCCCCAGCACCGGGTGGCACACATTCTGGCCCAGTTGGTGCTCAGCCCCGTCCCCGTCCGGATCGAAACGCTGGCCCGCGGTATGAACGTCGGGCGCACGACGGTGACGGCCGACGTTGCCGCACTGCGTCGACTGCTGCAGCCGATGGACGTCCAAGTGGAGGGGCGACCCCACGTCGGTCTGCAGCTCCAGGGTGAGGAACTGGCGGTCCGGCTGGCGGTGCTGCGACATGCCTACCGTCAGGCCTACGGCACATATCCGCTTGGTTCCGCGCTGCTCGATGTTCTGGACGAGACCTGTCGTGAATCCGACTTCGACGAGGCCGTGGCCATGGAGGTCTCCCGCTGGCTGACCGTGGCCCTGGACCGACGCATGGCCGGGCACCCGCTGGAGGAACTGACCCAGGACCTCGCCCAGCTGGACCGAACCGAGGCCCACGTCTTCGCCGCTCGGCTGGCCAGGCGGGTCCAGGCCGTGACGGGGGAGCAGCTCCCGGAGGCCGAGGTGGCCTACTTGGCAATCCCCGCCTCGGGCCGACGCACACCGGTGGGTACCGGGCCGTCGTCCCGGGTCAGCGGTGAGGAGAACAGCCAGCTGGTCTCCGCGATGTTCGCCCGGATCCGGGAGAGCCTCGACGTCGACGTCCAGCCCCAGGACCTGTTGGCCGAGTTCAGCCAGCACGTCGGCTTCATGGTGAACCGGCTGCGCTTCGGGCTGAGGGTGGACACCGAGGCCGACATCCCGGAATTGCGGGAGAGCTTCCCGCTGGCGGTCCGGATGGCCGAGGTGGCCGCCGAGGTGGTCCGGGAACGCACTGGCCTGCGCATGGACGACTCCGAGCTCTCCTTGACGGCCACCTACTTCCAGGTCTTCCTGAACAATGCTGAGCGCCTGAACCGTCGCCCCTTCCGGATCGGGATCCACACCAGGCGCGGACCGGCTGCCGCCAGCCTGCTCAAGGGGCAATTGGAACGGGCGATCACCGTTGCCACCGAGTATCTTCCCGTGGCCAGCGCGGAGGACGCCGCAGCGAAACGGATCGACCTGCTGGTCACCTCGCCGGGCACTGACTTGGTGACCCGGATTCCCACCATTGAGCTGTCCGCCCTGTTCGACCGGGGTGAGCTGATCAACCGGCTGTCCCGGCTGCATTTTGCGGACTTCGGCTCGTTGATCGGTGACACCATCGGCGGCTCCATGCTGGTGCTGCTGCTCTCCGCGGATCGGGTGGTCACTCTGCCCGCCGGCTGTGGCCACGACGAAGCAGCCAACCGACTGGCCCACCACCTGAGCGACTTGGGGGAGGTGGACGAGACCTTCCTGGACACGATGGCCGAACGGCTCGCCGAGACCGAGCCCGTGCTGATCGGTGACCGGCTGGCCTTTCCGCACGCCAGCTCGCCCGGGATCCAGGCGGTCACCTCCGCCCTGGGGATCGTGCCCGCCAGCGATGATCGCCCCGCCTCCGTCGTCTTCCTGATGGCGGTCCCGGAGAAGGAGAACTACGACGACCAACTCCTCATCCGCACCTACGAGGAGCTGATCCGGGTGGGCACCAATCCCCGCCTGATGGATCAGCTCTGCACCATCACCTCCTATGCCGACCTCCTCGGGCTCCTCGAGGACCTCCGAGACCACACCCAAGGAATGTGACATGTTCTGGCCAATCATCATCGCCTTTGGCGTCTTCTACGTCATCCAGACCGTCTTGGCACTGCGCCAGGCCAACAGCTATGCCCGTACCTTCGGAGCGCTGCGGCGCCGCGGCCGAGTGGCCATCGGCAAGCAGAAGAACCTGGTGCTGAGCGGCGCCATCGTGATGTTCCTGCTGGACGAGCAGGACCGGATCGTGGAGGCCACTCGGCTCAGCGGAGTAACGGTCTTCTCCCGCTTCCGCCGTCTGACCACCTTCGACGGTCAGACGATGCGCGATGTCGACGCCACCCAGCACCGGGAGCTCAGCAGCAGCCTGCGGGCCGCCATCGTCAATGCCCGGGACAACTTCCTGTTGGTCTCCGAGGGGCGGATCCCCCCGGAGCCCCCCGGCCCCATCACCAAGCTCTTCACCCGTCGCAAGCAGCAGGCATTCGCCTGACTGCCCACCAGACCACCCGAAAGGAAGAATCGTGGACTTCTTCACCCACGCAGCCGAATGGTTCATTGGGCTGTTCCGCGCCGGAGGCGAGACCTTCATCAGTTGGATGACCGGCATCGTGCCGCTCGTGCTGATGCTGCTGATCGCCATGAACTCGCTCATCCAGATGATCGGTGAGGACCGGATCAATGCCGTCGCCCGGCGGGCCGCCGGCAACCCCGTTAGCCGCTACCTGATCCTGCCCTTCCTGGGCTTCTTCATGCTGGCCAACCCGATGGGCTTCACCCTGGGCCGTTTCCTGCCGGAGAAGTACAAGCCCAGCTTCTACGCCTCTGGCGCGCAGTTCTGCCACACCTCCAGCGGCATCTTCCCGCACATCAATGCCGGTGAGCTGTTCATCTGGCTGGGCATCGCCAAGGGCGTCGAGCAGCTGGGTCTGAGCAGTGCCGAGCTGGCCATCCGCTACCTGATCGTGGGCCTGGTGCTCAACTTCCTCGGTGGCTGGGTCACCGACTTCATCACTCCCTGGGTCGCCAAGCAGCAGGGCGTCACCCTCAGCTCCGAAGTGAAGGTGTCCGCATGAGCGAGTACAAGAGCGTCATCGTGGAGAAGGGCCAGGGTGGCTATGGCGGCCCGCTGACCATCACCCCGACGCCTGAGAAGAACAAGATCGTCTACATCGTCGGTGGTGGCAGCAAGCCGGACGTCGTCGACAAGCTGGTGGAGCTGACCGGTTGCGAGGCCGTCAACGGCTTCCAGACCTCCGTGCCCGACGACCAGATCGCCATGGTGGTCATCGACTGCGGCGGAACCCTGCGCTGTGGCATCTACCCCAAGAAGAACATCCCGACGATCAACATCATCAACACCGGCAAGACCGGGCCGTTGGCCCAGTTCATCCACGAGGGCATCTATGTCTCCGCCGTCGGGCCCGAGCAGGTGCGGCTGGCCGGCGAGTCGCCGAGCGCCACCCCCACCGCGGCTGCCCCTGCTGCGGCTGCCGGTGGTGCCAGCGCCCCGAAGTTCAGCGCGGACAAGAAGGTGACCGAGACCCTGCGAGAGCAGAAGAAGCAGGGGCTGATGATGAAGATTGGCCTGGGCGCCGGCAAGGTGGTCGCTATCTTCTACCAGGCCGGCCGCGACGCCATCCAGACCATGATCAACACCATCCTGCCCTTCATGGCCTTCATCTCGATGCTGATCGGCATCATCAACGCGTCGGGCTTTGGCAAGTGGTTCACCAGCTTCCTCACCCCGCTGGCCGGTTCCGGCTGGGGCCTGATGGCGCTGGGCTTCATCTGCTCGATCCCCTTCCTGTCGCCCCTGCTGGGCCCGGGAGCGGTGATTGGCCAGATCATCGGTACCCTGATCGGCGTCGAGATCGGCAAGGGCAATGTGGCCCCGCACCTGGCCCTTCCCGCGCTGTTCGCCATCAACACCCAGAACGCCTGCGACTTCATCCCCGTTGGTCTCGGCCTGGCCGAGGCGGATCCGGAGACCGTCGAGGTGGGCGTTCCCGCAGTGCTCTACTCCCGCTTCCTGAACGGCGTCCCGCGCGTGGCGATCGCCTGGCTGGCCAGCATCGGCCTCTATTCCTGATTTGGAGCTGACATGACCGAGATCTACCGCACCACCGTCACCGACGCAGGTTCCCAAGCCGGTGCGTTCATCGCTGACGGCCTGTTCGTCACCTTTGGGGAGAATGCCCCCGAGGCCCTGGCCGACTACTGCTTCATCATCGAGATGAACCAGACCACCGCGGATCTGGCTGTTGGCCAGACCTTCGTCGTGGACGGGCAGCGCTTCCCGATCACCGCGGTGGGGGAGGCGGCCCAGAAGAACCTGAACGGGCTGGGCCACCTCACCGTGAACGTGGACGGCGGCACCGAGGCCAGCCTGTCCGGGGCCATCCACATCCGGTGCGACGAGGGCGCACCGCAGCCGGGGATCGGTAGCGTCTTCTCGGTTGAGGCATGAGCACATCCCAGTCCGGGAATCAGCTGGGACGGTCGGCCGCTGGCCGGCCGTCCCTCGGCGCATCTGCGTCCGGTCATGCTGACGCCGCCCGACTCTGGGCGCCTTGGCTTCGGGGCCTGTTGGCCGCGGGGACTGGGCTGCCAGTGCTCACCGTGCTGCCTGACGGAGCGCAGGACGTCGCGACCGGCTCTTGCCCCCGCCTCACCGCCCCGGATGAGCCGTGCCGGGAGGCCGTCGAAGGCTTGGCCCGTCAGCTTGAGGTGGCTGGCGTCGGTTTCAGTCAGCTGGAACTGGCCGGCATCGGCCGCTGGCGGATCGACCGCAGCATGGGGCAGGGCCGGCTGGGTGGCAGAGTGGCGCTGATCACCGGCGCCGCCCAGGGATTTGGCCGGGAGATTGCGGTGCAACTGGCCGGACTGGGCTGCCGCGTGGTGCTGGCCGACGTGAACCTGGCCGGCGCCCAAGCCGCGGCAGAGGCGCTGAATGCCAGCCACGGCGACGGCTGGGCCCTGGCCGTGGCCGTGGACGTCGCCTCCCCGGAATCCTTCGACGAGGCACTCGGGGCGGTGCTGGACCAGTTCGGCGGGGTGGACCTGCTGGTCAGCAATGCCGGGGTCGTGCGTGCTGGGTCAGTGACCGACCTGACCCCGGAGGACTTCGACCTGGTCACCCGGGTCAACTACCGCGGCTACTTCGTCGCGGTGCGGGCGTTGGCGCCGGTGATGGCCGCACAGCATGCCGGCGCCGCGGCGGTGGGGGTGCCACGCTGGTTCGACGTGATTGAGGTGAACTCCAAATCCGGCTTGACTGGATCCAGGCGAAACTCTGCCTATGCCGGCAGCAAGTTCGGCGGGATCGGCCTGACCCAGTCCTTCGCGCTGGAGCTGGTGGACCAGGGCATCAAGGTCAACGCGGTCTGTCCCGGCAACTACTTGGATGGCCCATTGTGGACCGATCCGGAGCGCGGGCTGCTGCGCCAGTATCTGGCGGCTGGCAAGGTGCCCGGCGCCACCACCGTTGACGACGTGCGCCGCCACTATGAGCGTCAGGTGCCGATGGGGCGAGGCTGCTTGCCCGTCGACGTGGTCCGGGCCATCTGCTACTGCGTCGAACAGGCCTATGAGACCGGTCAGGCGATCCCTGTGACCGGCGGCCAGACCATGCTCAACTGACTCTGTGGAGAGGGAACAATGCACGAAGATCACATCCCGGGCCAGCCAGTGCCGGTCCGGATCCTGGTGGATTCGGCCGTCCGGGCGGAGGTTGAGCCCTGGCTGTCCACCGGCGTCGCGCACGGCGTGACCACCAATCCCACCCTGCTCAAGCGAGCCGGGCTCGGTCTGACCGACCTGCCGGAGGTGGCCCGCTGGGCCACCGGAGACGGCCAGCGCGAGGTCTGCTTCCAGATCTGGGGCGAGAGTGTCGAGGAACAGTATGCCGCCGCCATGCGGCTGCGGGAGCTGGCGCCGACCGCCACCATGAAGATCCCCGTGACCCCGGTGGGCGCGACGGTGATCAGTCGGCTGCACGCCCAGGGCGTGCCGGTGCTGATGACCGCCGTCTACGCGGCCAAGCAGGTCACTGTCGCCTCCGCGCTGGGCGTGCGCTACCTGGCTCCCTACTTCAACCGGATGAACCTGGCCGGGCGGGACGCCCTGGCCGAGATCCGGGCCATGACCGAGGCCGTGCCGCAGGACGGCAGCGGCCCGCTGGTGATGGCGGCCTCGGTGAAGAGCGCCCAGCAGGTGATGCAGCTGATCGGGGCGGGTGTCCGGGTCTTCACCCTGCCGCCCTCGGTGATCGCGGACCTGTTCGACGACGAACTCACCACCCGGGCGGTGCTGGACTTCGAGGCCGACATGGCCGAGGTGCGTCGGGCCTGACGACGAGGTAGGGGTCCCTGCCGAGTCGACCGGCTCAGGCAATCCCCGCCAGCCGGGCCAGGGCCGCGGCGACGGCGCCCAGCACCACCACCGCCAGATAGGGCGCTCCACGCCACAGGGCGACGGCGGCCACCGCCAGCGCCACCAGCCGCGCGTCCAGCACCAGGTGCTGTCCGGAGCCGACGGCATTCAGCATCACCAGGGAGCTGAGCAACCCAATGGTCATGGCCGACGTGAGCTGCATCACCCGGGGTTGCTCCACCCAGCTGATGGGCAGCAGATAGCCGGCCAGCTTGGTGAACAGGCCGATCAGGCTGGCGGCAAGCACCCATCCCCACAGGCTCATCGCTCACTCCTTCGGCCCAGCGCCAGGCTGACGCCGGCCGCGACGGCGGCGGCCACCAGCAGCGGCAGCCCCGGGGTGAGCACCGGCGCCAGCAGCAGCGTGACGAAGGCGGCGGCCACGCCGATGGCCACCGTGTCCCGGTTGTGCAGCCGCGGCCAGAGCAGCCCCAGGAAGGCGGCCACTGCGGCGCCGTCCAGTCCCCAGGCCTTCGGGTCGCCCAGGGCATTGCCCAGCAACGCCCCCACCAGGGTGAACAGGTTCCACAGCAGGAAGACCCCGACGCCGGCCGTCCAGAAGCCGCGACGCTGCTCGTCGTAGGAGTCCTGTCCGACTGCGGTGGCCACCGACTCGTCGATGGTGACGTGCGCATGCAGCACCTTGGCCGGCCCGGCGGGGTGGAAGACGGCATTCATCTGGGCGCCATAGATCAGGTTGCGCAGCCCCAGCAGGCTGGCCGAGACCAGGGCCGCGGCCCCGCCGCCGGCAATGGCGCCGACGAAGGCGAACTGCGAGCCGCCGGTGAACATCAGCGCGCTCAACACCTGGGTCTGCAGCACCGACAGCCCGGCTGCGGTGCTCAGCGCACCGAAGGAGATTCCGTACAGGCCGGTGGCCACCGAGACCGAGAGCCCCATCCGTACCGCTGGTGTGATCTGCATGATGTGGGCGATGCTAGGCGCCGTGCGTGGGCCGAGGTGACCGCGTCCGGTGCGCGAACTAGACTCCTCCCGGTGCCACCGAGGGCGTGGTGCAGACAGTGGTGCATGACAGGGGCAGTGACCGGTGAGCAAGTCCGTAGTGGTGATCGGCAATTTCGACGGTGTGCACAGCGGCCACGTCGAGGTGCTGCGCCATGCCCAGTCCCTGGCCCCGGACCAGCAGCTGGTGGTGGTCACCTTCTGGCCGCACCCGATGCAGGTGCTGCGGCCGGAGAAGGCGCCCCAACTGCTCACCGGGCTCAATGACCGGATCCGGCTGCTGAAGCAGGCCGGTGCGGCCGAGGTGCGCGTCGTGCAGTTCACCCGGGACGTGTCCACGTGGAGCCCCGACGAGTTCGTCGCCCGGGTGATCGCCCCACTGGACCCGTCACACGTGGTGGTGGGGGAGAACTTCCGCTTCGGCTACCGTGCCCAGGGCACCGTCGAGGTCCTGCGTCAGCTGGGGGAGGGTCGCTTCCAGGTGGATGCCATGCCGCTGGTGCAGGTGGACGGGGAGAACACCTGTTCCACGCTGGTCCGCACCGCACTGGATGCCGGCGACGTGGAGCTGGCGGCCAAGCATCTGGGCCGGATGTTCCGGGTGCAGGGCGTGGTGGTGATGGGTGACCAGCGCGGCCGGGACCTGGGCTTCCCGACGGCCAACCTGCCGGTGCCCGCCGGGATGGCGGTGCCCGCCGACGGGGTCTACGCCGGCTGGTTGACCCGGCTGGACGGCGAGGGCCATCAGCCGATGCCCGCGGCGATCTCCGTCGGCTCCAATCCCACCTTCCAGGGCCTGGAGCGACGGGTGGAGACCTATGTGCTGGACCGGACCGACCTGGAGCTCTACGGCGTGGAGATCGCCGTAGACTTCGTCGCCCGGCTGCGTGGCCAGATCACCTTCACCGGGATCGAGGGGCTGATCGTGCAGATGAATGCCGACGTCCAGCGCACCCGCGAGGTGCTCGGCCTGCCCGCTGAAAGCTAGTACGCGCGGAGGCTCTTCTTGTAGATGGCGTAGTGCTCGCTGACTTGGTCCGGGTCGGCCACCACGTGGGTGGACGGGTTCTCGATCATCAGGTGGTCACCGGTGGGGGCGTAGCCCAGCTGCAGGAAGAGCGAGATGGCCTTGGCATTGTCAGGGGCGACGGACAGGAAGACCTCGTCATGCCCGGCCTCGCGGGCCTGCTCCTCCAACCAGGTCCACAGGGTGTGGGCCGCGCCGAGGCGGCGGTGCTCGGGGTAGATCCACAGGTTCTTCACCTCGGGCTGGAGCGCCTCGTCGATGAAGTCCAGGAAGCCGCTGCCGACGATCTGGCCGTCGTACTCGGCCACGGCGAAGATGCCCGTCCCGTTCTGCATCTCCTGGAAGCGCTGGCCGGCCAGGTCGATGTCGGGCCGAGGCTGGTGGGCACGCAGGTTCTCCAGATCGCGCTGTTCGGCGCGACGGGCGGTGACTTTGCTCATGGCTGGCTCCTCGTGGTGCAGTCGTAGACATCCCCAACCCTAGTCGGCGCCCGGCCAGCTGGGGATCGGTCCACGGTCTGGTACGTCACTCCCAGCGGCGCCAGATCCTGATGGTTGGCGTGCGTTGGGGCCGCTCGATTGGCCGGGCGTCGCCCGGGGCTGTTATCGTTGACCGTTGCCGTTTGATCGGCCGCGGCCCACAAAGAGCCCCCACTGCACCGGCACGGGGGCGCCGCGCAACGGGAAACCGAGAGGAGAGCATCGTCATGGACGCTGCCGAGAAGAAGAAGATCATCGAAGAGTACGCGACCACCCCCGGGGACACCGGCTCTCCCGACGTGCAGATCGCGCTGCTGAGCAAGCGGATCTCCCACCTGACCGAGCACCTCAAGGAGCACAAGGGCGATCACCACAGCCGTCGTGGCCTGATGCTGATGGTTGGTCAGCGTCGTCGCCTGCTCAACTACGTCGCCAAGAACGACATCGAGCACTACCGTGAGCTGATCAAGCGGCTGGGTCTGCGTCGCTGATCACAGTCATCGGGTGAGGGGGAGTGGCCTTTCGGGCCGCTCCCTCTCGTCATATCCCGGTTCTGTCGGAGGTCTTCGATAGGCTGGGCACCACAGACAACTGAACAGTTCGAGAAAGTATCCGCAGAACACCCAGACCGTCGGTCATCGTCGTCTGGTCCTCGGTAGTGGTTCTCGGGTGGGGCGTCCACGTCGACGCCCACCCCGCGAGCCTCGATCGAAGACCGGCAACAGCCCGGCCGGCAGCACGAGGCTGCCTTGGGTGTGGGTGTTCCTGCACCAACAGAAAGGAGTCCCCATGGAGGGACCCGACGTCAAGTTCGCAGAAGCCATCATCGACAATGGCAAGTACGGCAAGCACACCGTGCGGTTCGAGGCCGGTCTGCTGGCCCAGCAGGCCGATGGGGCCGCCGCCGTCTACCTCAACGGCGACACCATGCTGCTGAGCGCCACCACCGCGCAGAAGACCCCGCGTGATTCCATCGACTTCTTCCCGCTGACCGTGGACGTGGAGGAGCGGATGTACGCCGCCGGCCGCATCCCCGGCAGCTTCTTCCGTCGCGAGGGCCGCCCCAGCGAGGGCGCCATCCTGGCCGCCCGCCTGACCGACCGGCCGCTGCGCCCGTCCTTCGTCAAGGGCCTGCGCAATGAGGTCCAGGTGGTCGTGACCGTGATGGCGCTCAACCCGGAGGTCTTCTACGACGTCCTGACGATTAACGCTGCCTCCATGTCCACCCAGATCGCGGGCCTGCCGTTCAGCGGCCCGATCGGTGGCGTGCGGGTCGCCCTGATCGACGACCAGTGGGTGTGCTTCCCCACCGTCGAGCAGATGAAGGACGCCACCTTCGGGATGGCCGTCGCCGGGCGGGTGCTGCCCGACGGTGACGTCGCCATCATGATGGTGGAGGCCGGCGGCACCGAGGCCACCTGGGAGCTGGTCCGCTCCGGCAAGACCGCCCCCACCGAGGAGGTCGTAGCCCAGGGTCTGGACGCCGCCAAGCCGTTCATCAAGGCGCTGTGCGATGCGCAGGCCGAGCTGGCCGCCCAGCTGCCCAAGGAGACCTTCGACTTCCCGGTGTTCGCCGAGTACTCCGACGAGGCCTTCGCCGCCGTCCAGTCCGTCAAGGACGAGCTGGCCCAGGCGATGACCATCGCCGGCAAGCAGGAGCGCGACGACGCCACCCACGCCCTGCGCCAGCGGGTCACCGAGGAACACGACGAGCTGGAGCCCACCGATGTCTCGGCCGCCTTCAAGGCGCTGACCAAGAAGATCGTGCGGCACCGCACCCTGACCGAGCAGGTCCGGATCGACGGTCGTGGCGTGCGGGACATCCGCACCCTGTCTGCCGAGGTGGGCGTGATCCCGCGGGTGCACGGCTCGGCCCTGTTCCAGCGCGGCGAGACCCAGATCCTGGGCGTCTCCACGCTGAACATGTTGGACATGGAGCAGAAGCTGGACACTCTGAGCCCGGAGACCACCAAGCGCTACATGCACAACTACAACTTCCCGCCCTACTCCACCGGTGAGACCGGCCGGGTGGGCTCCCCGAAGCGTCGCGAGATCGGCCACGGTGCGCTCGCCGAGCGCGCCCTGGTGCCGGTGATCCCGCCGCGCGAGGAGTTCCCCTACGCCATCCGCCAGGTGAGCGAGGCGCTGGGCTCCAACGGCTCCACGTCGATGGGCTCGGTCTGCGCCTCCACCATGTCCCTGCTGAACGCCGGTGTGCCGCTGAAGGCCCCCGTCGCCGGCATCGCCATGGGCCTGATGAGCGAACAGATCGACGGCGAGACCAAGTACGTCGCGCTGACCGACATCCTGGGTGCCGAGGACGCGCTGGGTGACATGGACTTCAAGGTCACCGGCACCAGCGAGTTCGTCACCGCCCTGCAGCTGGACACCAAGCTGAACGGCATCCCGGCCGACGTGCTGGCCGGTGCGCTGCTGCAGGCCCGCGAGGCCCGGCACACCCTGCTGGAGGTCATGGGCGAGGCGATCGACGGCCCCGACGAGATGAACCAGTACGCGCCGCGGATCATCACCGTCAAGATCCCGGTGGACAAGATCGGTGAGGTCATCGGCCCGAAGGGCAAGATGATCAACCAGATCCAGGAGGACACCGGCGCCAACATCTCCATCGAGGACGACGGCACCATCTACATCGGTGCCGACAATGGCGAGTCCGCCGAGGCCGCCCGCAGCATGATCAATGGCATCGCCAACCCGACGATGCCGGAGAAGGGCGAGCGCTACCTGGGCACCGTCGTCAAGCTGACCGCCTTCGGTGCCTTCGTCAGCCTGCTGCCCGGCAAGGATGGCCTGCTGCACATCTCCAAGCTGAAGCCGCTGAACAACAACCAGCGCGTGGAGGCCGTCGAGGACGTGCTGAGCGTCGGCCAGAAGCTGCAGGTGGAGATCAACGAGGTGGATGAGCGCGGCAAGCTCTCGCTGATCCCCGTCGTCGAGGAGAAGAAGGAGGAGGCCGCCGAGGCCCCCGCCGAGGACGCTCCCGCCGCCGAGTGACCCCGCTCGACTGAACCCGGTCCACGGCCACGCCACCACCCGGTGGCGTGGCCGTGGGCATTCGGACAAGGAATTCATGAACCCCATTCGTCGCAGCACCCTGGCCCACGGCCTGCGCGTGGTGACCGAGCAGGTCCCGGGCGCCCGGGCCTTCAACCTGGGCGTCTTCGTCGGCGTCGGTTCCCGCGACGAGAGCCCGGACGAGCACGGGTGCAGCCACTTCCTGGAACACGTCCTGTTCAAGGGCACCCCCAGCCGGGATGCGGAGCAGATCTCGGCCGAGATCGAGCGTTTCGGCGGGGACCTGAATGCCTACACCACCCGCGAGTACACCTGCTTCCACGCCCGGGTGCTGCATTCCCAGGCCGACGTGGCGCTGGACGTGCTGACCGACATGCTGGCCAACTCCCTGATCCGGCCCGCCGACGTCGCCACCGAGCGGGAGGTGATCCTGGACGAGATCGCGATGCACGACGACGACCCGGGCGAGGTGGCCATCGAGGGCGCGATCGGCAAGCTCTTCGCCGGCAGCCGGCTGGGGCCGACGGTGATCGGCTCGGCCACCTCCATCCGGCGGATGCCCACCCGTCGGATCACGGACTTCTGGCGCCGGCACTACACCAGCAACCGGATGGTGGTCAGCGCGGTGGGTGACCTGGACCACGACGACCTGTGCGCCCGGCTGGCCGGATTCGACGCCGCCCTGGCCCCGTCCCCGGGTGGCGAGGTGGCGCGACCGGCGGCCCACCATGCCACCGAGCCGCGGATCTTTCGGCGCAGCAATGAGCTGGCCCAGACCTCGGTGGTGCTGGCCTTCCCCGGCTTCGGGACCCTGGACCCGCGCCGGGAGGCGCTCAGCCTGCTGGCCGTCGCCCTGGGCGGCGGGATGAGCTCCCGGCTCTTCCAGGAGGTGCGGGAACGCCGGGCGCTGGCCTACACCATCGACTGTTCGGAGGCGGCCTGGCGGGACGCCGGGCTGGTCACCATCGACTGGCAGGCGCTGCCGGAGCGGACCCCGGAGATCCTGGACGTGGTGCACCGGATTGTCGCGGATGTGCGCCAGCACGGCATCACCGCCGACGAGCTGGCAGCCGCCAAGGGCCAGCTGCTGGGCCAGACCGTGCTGCACTTCGAGAATCCCGGCGCCCGGATGAGCCGGCTGGGCGGCGCCGAGCTGGCGGGGGACCGGCGCGGGATCGAGGACCTGCTGACCGACATCCGGGCGGTCACGCTGGCTGAGGTCAATACCCTGGCCGCTCAGGTGCTGGGGCGGGTGCCGGTGGTCAGCATGGCCGGGGCCGCCGGTTCCCGGGCCGCGGCCCGACGCCTGCAGACCGCTTGGTGAGACCGGTACGGGACACCAGCCGAGTGTTCGGCGAGCCGCCGTGACTTGTTCACCTTGGCTGGGGATACTGCGCCGGTGACCGACCAGTTTGCCGACCCTCCCCAACCCCTCGTCGACGACCCGCTGCGGCGTGGTGCCCTGGCACCCACCCCGCGGACCCTGGTTGACGTCTTCCTGGAGACCGTCGAGACCTGCGGGGACCAACCCGCGCTGGATGCCGGCAGCCAACAGCTGACCTATGCCGACTTCCACGAGACGGCCGCCGACCTCGCGGCGCAGCTGGCCGCGCTGGGGATCGGCCGCGGGGACAAGGTCGGGGTGCGGGTGCCGTCGGGCACCGCGGACCTCTACGTGGCCATCATGGGCATCCTGCTGGCCGGCGCCGCCTATGTCCCGGTGGACGCCGACGACCCGGACGAGCGGGCTCGCACCGTCTTCGAGGAGGCCGCCGTTGCCGCCGTGGTGGGCACCGACCTGGTGATCAGCAGCCGGCTCACCGCGCCCCGGGAACCGATGGCGGCCGAGACCGCCCGGCTGGGGGACGACTGCTGGGTGATCTTCACCTCCGGCTCCACCGGCAAGCCCAAGGGGGTGGCGGTCAGCCACCGCAGCGCCGCCGCCTTCGTCGACGCCGAATCCCGGCTCTTCCTGCAGGGGCAGGAGATCGGCCCCGGGGACCGGGTGATGGCGGGCCTGAGCGTCGCCTTCGACGCCAGCTGCGAGGAGATGTGGCTGGCCTGGGCGCACGGCGCCTGCCTAGTGCCCGCACCCCGCAGCCTGGTCAAGTCCGGGGTCGACCTGGGGCCGTGGCTGATCGCCAACCAGATCAGCGTCGTGTCCACCGTGCCCACCCTGGTCTCGCTGTGGCCGGCCGACGCCCTGGAGCGGGTGCGCCTGCTGATCGTCGGCGGCGAGGCGTGCCCGCCTGAGCTGGGCGCCCGCTTCGCCACCCCCACCCGCGAGGTGTGGAACACCTATGGCCCCACGGAAGCCACCGTCGTCGCCTGCGCAGCCCAACTGGACGGCACCCCGCCGGTCCGGATCGGCCTGCCGCTGGACGGCTGGGACCTGGCCGTGGTGGACGCCGACGGCAATCCGGTGCCCGAGGGACAGGAGGGGGAGCTGATCATCGGCGGGGTGGGGCTGGCCCGCTACCTGGACCCCGCCAAGGATGCCGAGAAGTACGCCCCGATGCCCAGCCTGGGCTGGGAGCGCGCCTACCGTTCCGGCGACGTGGTGGTCAACGACCCCGCCGGCCTGCTCTTCCGCGGCCGGGCCGACGACCAGGTGAAGGTGGGTGGTCGACGGATCGAGCTGGGGGAGATCGACTCCGCCCTGCTGCAACTGCCCGGCGTGCAGGGCGCGGCCGCCGCGGTCCGCAAGACCGCCAGCGGCAATGCGCTGATCGTCGGCTACCTGAGTGTGGACCAGACCTTCGATCGGGCCGCCAGCCTCGAGCGGTTGCGGGCGGACATGCCGGCCGCCCTGGTGCCGCGGCTGGCCGTCGTCGACGACCTGCCCACCCGCACCAGCGGCAAGATCGACCGCGACGCCCTGCCCTGGCCGCTGCCGGAGACCGACGCCGATGACTCGGCACTGGGCGAGACCGGCCGATGGGTGGCCGAGATCTGGCGCGACGTGCTGGGCAGCCGCCCCACCACCCCCGATGAGGACTTCTTCGCCCTGGGCGGTGGCTCCCTGACCGCGGCCCAGATCGTCGCCCGGGTGCGGGAGCAGTACCCCACCGCCACCGTCGCCGACGTCTACGAGCACCCCACCATCGGTGGCTTCGCCGGCTGGCTGGGCTCCCTGACCGCCCCCACCGGCCGGTTGAACGAGCCGGTCCACCCGGTGCCGCACAAGACCCAGGCCGGGCAGCTGCTGGCCCTGCTGGGCTTGCGCACCATCAGTGCCTTGCGGTGGGTCTTCTGGCTGGCCCTGGGCTGCCGCCTGGCCGGCGTGGCCGGCTGGCAGCTGCCGGTCACTGCCCTGCCCGTCGCCCCCTGGTGGGCGCTGGCCCTGGGCTGGGCCCTGCTGGTGCTGCCAGCCGGTCGACTGGCCCTGGCCGCGCTGGCCGCCCGGACCATCCTGGCCGGGATCACCCCCGGCCAGTACCCGCGCGGCGGCAAGGTGCACCTGCGGCTGTGGCTGGCCGAGCGGGTAGCGGACGAGCTGGGCGCCGGGATGATCTCCGGTGCCGGACTGGTCCGCTGGTATGCCCGGCTGCTGGGATGCCGGGTGGGCCGCTATGTGGACCTGCACGCCATGCCGCCGGTCACCGGCCACCTGGAGCTGGGCGACGGTTGCGCCATCGAGCCGGAGGTGGACCTGACCGGTCACTGGATCGACGGGGGCACCCTGCACCTGGGGCACGTGGTGGTGGGACCCGACGCCCGGGTGGGCGCCCGGTCCACCCTGCTGGGCGGCGCCCGGGTGGGGCGGGGGGCCGAGATCGCGCCCGGCTCCGGCGTCTTCGGCGCGGTGCCCGACGGGGAGCGCTGGTCCGGCTCCCCGGCGGTGCGGATCGGCGAGGCCCGCGGCGCCTGGGAGGAGCGGCCCCCGGCCCGTCCGGTGTGGACCGCGCTGTACGCCCTGACCGGCGTCGGCATCTCCCTGCTGCCCATCCTGGCGGTGCTGGCGGGGGCGGCCGTCGCGTGGCCGGCGATGTCGGCCACCACCACCGTCGGCCAGGCCCTGTGGACCGCCGCCGGGTGGTTGCCGCTGGCCGGTCTGGCCGGCTATGCCGCCCTGATCCTGCTGGTCTGGGCCTGGGTGCGGCTGCTCGGCGTCGGGCTGCGCCCCGGGCACCACGCCGTGCAGGGCCGGCAGGCGCTGCAGGCCTGGGCCACCATGCGGCTGATGGACGAGGCCCGCACCTGGCTCTTCCCGCTCTATGCCGGCGCGGCCACCACCTGGTGGCTGCGGGCACTGGGTGCCGACATCGGCAAGGACGCGGAGGCCTCCACCGTGCTGATGATCCCGTCGCTGACCAGCGTCGGCGCCGGCTCCTTCCTGGCCGACGACACCCTGATCGGCGGCTACGAACTGGTGGGCGGATGGCTGCGGATCGAGCGGGTGAAGATTGGCAAGGGCGCCTTCGTCGGCAACTCCGGGATGACCGCCCCCGGCCGCAAGGTGCCCAAGCGTTCCCTGGTGGCGGTGCTGTCCGCCGCGCCCCGACGCAAGAAGGCCAAGGCCGGTTCCTCCTGGGTGGGGTCTCCGCCGGAGAAGCTGCGCCGGGTCAGCAGCGACGCCGACACCTCCCGCACCTATGCCCCCAGCCGGGGCCTGCGGATCGCCCGCGGCCTGGTGGAGAGCTGCCGGGTGCTGGCGCTGCTGGCCCACCTGGTGCTGCACCTGGCCGGCGCCGCGATCCTGTGCTGGGTGGCCCACGAGTTCGGCTGGCTGCTGGCCGCCGTCGTCTCCGGGCTGGTGCTGCTGGCCGGCGGCGCCGTGGCGGTCGGGGTGGCCGTGGCCGCCAAGTGGCTGCTGGTGGGCCGGTGGAAGCGGTCCGAGCACCCGCTGTGGTCCGGCTTCGTCTGGCGGGGTGAGCTGGCCGACGCCTTCGTCGAGTCCGTCGCCGTGCCCTGGCTGCTGCGGCACGTCCCCGGCACCCCGGTGCTGAACCTGTACTTCCGCACCATGGGTGCCCGGATCGGGCGCGGGGTGTGGTGCGAGACCTACTGGCTGCCCGAACATGACCTGATCACCCTGGCCGACGGCGCCACCGTGAACCAGGGCTGCGTGGTGCAGACCCACCTCTTCCATGACCGGGTGCTGGCGATGGACGCCGTGACCCTGAAGGCCGGCGCCACCCTGGGCCCCAACTCGGTGATCCTGCCCGCCTCCACCCTGGGCCGCCATGCCACCGTCGGGCCGGTTTCCCTGGTGATGCGCGGCGAGTCCGTGCCGGACAAGACCCGCTGGATCGGCAACCCGATCGGCCCCTGGGAGGAAGCCGACGGCCGGGAAGACTAGGCTGTCCCGGACCCCACCCACCGTCTGGAGGAGTACCTGCATGGCCACGCCCGATTCGTACCTGCCCGGGCACGGCGACACCCGGTACCGGGTGCGCCACTATGACCTGCGGCTGGACTACAAGGTCACCACCAACCGGCTGGACGGGGTGGCCCGGATCGACGTCGTGCTGGCCCAGCAGGCGGACCGGATCGAGCTGGACCTGTCCGGGCTGCAGGCCTCCCGGCTGCTGGTGGACGGCAAGAAGGCCAAGTACCGCCAACGCCACCGCAAGCTGGTGGTGGAGCTGCCCGGCGGCCAGAGCGGCGACGCGCACCAGCTGCAGGTCACCTATGGCGGCAAGCCCCGCCCGGTGCCCGGGGTGCACGGCGCCGCGGGCTGGGAGGAGCTCACCGACGGGGTGTTGGTGGGTTCCCAGCCGCAGGGCGCGCCCAGCTGGTTCCCGTGCAATGACGACGCCGCGGACAAGGCCAGCTACCGGATCCAGCTGGACGTGGCTGCCGGCTACCACGTCGTCGCCAATGGCAGTCTGGTGGAAAAGTCCCGGCACGGCGGCCAGATCCGGTGGATCTACCAGATGGACCAGCCGATGGCGCCCTACCTGGCCAGCGTGCAGATCGGCCACTACGTGGTGGACGCGCGCGTTGCCACGGTGCCGGTGGAGCTGGTGCACCCACCAAACCTGGGGGTGGGCGCCGGCTCGGCCTTCGAGCACCAGGCCGAGATGGTGGACCACTTCAGCGAGCTGTTCGGCCCCTATCCCTTCACCGAGTACCGCGCGGTGATCGCGGACGACGTGCTGGAAATCCCCCTGGAGGCCCAGGGCCTGAGCTCCTTTGGTCGCAATTTCGCCCAGCCCACCTGGGAGAACGAGCGGCTCGTCGCCCACGAACTGTCCCACCAGTGGTTCGGCAACAGCGTCACCGCCGAGCAGCTGCGCGACATCTGGCTGCACGAGGGCTTCGCCTGCTATGCCGAATGGCTCTGGTCGGATCACCGCTCGGCCGCGGGCGAGACCCCGACGGTGCAGCAACAGGCCGAACGTCACCATCGCCAGCTGGCCGGCAAGAAGCAGGATCTGGTACTCAGCGACCCCGGGATGCCGGACATGTTCGACGACCGCGTCTACAAGCGCGGCGCCCTGACCCTGCACGCGGTGCGGTGTGTGCTGGGGGAGCGGGCCTTCTTCCAGATGCTGCGGGACTGGACCGCCGGCAATGCCGGCGGCCTGGTCACCACCGAGGGCTTCCGGCAGCACTGCATGCAGTACACCTCCGACGACGGCTTCGACGTCGCCGCCACCCTGGACGCCTGGCTCAACCAGCCGAAGCTGCCCGCGCTCCCGGTGCTGCGCCGCTGACCTGGAGGGCCAGGGCGCAGACCCAGCGGGGGCCCAGGTCCACGTCCAACAGGCTGACGTCGGCCAAGTCATCCAGCCGCACTCTTCGAGGGTCGACGGCCAGGCCGGTGCCCCAGGCCTTGAGCGCCGCCTCCTTGCGCACCCACAGCCGGGTGCGTTCGACGGCGGTCCAGCCCCCGGCCGGGGTGGGCTCGTCGGGGTGTACCGCCAACTCGTCGAAGCCCGGGAAGCCGGCCGCGGTTGCCGCCTCGACGTCCACCCCAACCTGGCCGGTGCGGGACAGGGCCGCCACGGCCAGCTCGCCGGTCCGGTCCCGGGACAGCGAGACCCCGACGGGTGCTGGCGCGCCCAGCAGTACCGGGCGGCCGTGTGCGCCGCTGCCGCAACCGGGGCAGGCATGCCCCAGCCGCAGCCGCTCGGTGTACGGGCCGGTCAGGCCCAGCCGTTCCCGCGCCAGCTCCAGCAGCAGCTCGTGCGCCCGGGCGGCGGGGCCCGTGGCCAGCCACACCCCGGTGGGCAGCGCGCCGGGCCGGGTGAGGCTCACTGGTGGTGGAAGACCGCCACGGTGCGGGCCGGCACCTCGAAGGCCTCCCCGTCGAAGTGGGCGCGCCGGATCACCGGGTAGGCCTGTTCGGACTGCAGCGGGGAGACCGCGAAGCGCTCGCCGGCCAGCCCGGGGACCAGCTGGCGGACGTCCTCGCCGCGGGCATTGAAGACCACCACGATTCCCTGCACGTCCGGGTCCACCCGAAGGCCCTCGCGGTCGTCGATGTGCATGGTGACCACGCCGGGCAGCGCGCGCTCGGTGCCGGCATTGGGGAAGCGCACCTTGGTGCAGATCTGGTCGGCATTGCCCAGCCGGAACAGGCGGGAAGAGCGGCGCACCTTGAGCAGCATGTGCGCCTGGTGGGCGGCGGCCTCCACCTCCTGCCGGGTGGGTTTGAGCGACGGGTCACCCAGCAGCGGCCGCAGCCAGTGCCAGCGGGTCATGTTGTCGTCGGCGCTGGGCAGGCCGTGGCCGAAGCCATTGTCCTCGCCGGTCCAGTCCAGCCGGTTGAACCAGTCCCCGGAATTGTAGGAATTGCGGTCCAGGGACTTGCTGCGCAGCAGGTCCGCGCCCGCATGCCACAGGAAGGGCGACTGGCCGAAGACCACGGTGGCCAGGCACAGGGTGTTCATCAGGATCCGCTGGTCCATCGCCATCTCCTGCGGCAACTTCATGGTCAGCGCATCCCACAGCGTCTCGTTGTCATGCGCGTCGACGTAGTTGATCACCTCGAAGGGCTGGGTGGCGTAGCCCGCCGGCCGCCCGGTGTAGTCGATCTCGTCGCCGCGGCGCAGCACCCCGTCGGTGCATGGCAGCTGGTAGTCGCGCAGGTTGCCCGCCAACCCCAGCATCAACAGGTCGGTGGCGTGCTGCAGGGCCCGCTCCGGCTCCCGGTTGCACGGGGCATGGTTGGGGTCGGTGGCCAGGCCGGAGCCGAAGCCCTGCCGTCGGGGGTCCTCGTCGAAGGGCCGCCCGCCCCGTACAGCATCGCGCAGCCGGTCATTGAAGGTGCCGATCCGGGTGCCCTCCAGCTGGCCCTGGATGGCCTGGCGGAACAGGGCATTGTCGGCCACCTCACCGAAATTCCAGCCCTCGCCGTAGAGGTAGACCCCGTGGCCGTCGATCCCGTCGTCGGCCAGGGTCAGGTCATCCAACGCCTCGCGCACCCGGGCCATGTTCTGCGCGCTGGAATGGCCCATCAGGTCAAAGCGGAAACCGTCGACGTGGTAGTGCCTGGCCCAGCGCACCACCATGTCCACCATGATCTTCTCGGCCATCAGCCGCTCGGTGGCCACATTGTTGCCGGCCGCGGAACCCCGCGGATTGCCGTCGGGATCCAGCCGGTGGTGGTAGCCGGGCACGATCCGGTCCAGCACGCTGAACGGGTTCTGGCCGGACGCGCCGGTGTGGGTGAAGACCTGGTCCAGCACCACCCGCAGACCCAGACCGTGCAGGGCGTGCACCATCTGGCGGAACTCGGCCACCCGACGGGCGCCGTCGGCTTGCTCCGGGCTGGAGGCATAGGAGCCCTCGGGCACCCCCCAGTGGAAGGGGTCGTAACCCCAGTTGAAGGAGTCGTGGGCGGCGCCGCGGGCCACCAGGCGCTGCTGTTCGTGGCTGTCGGGCGGGTAGCTGGCCAGCTCCTGCTCCGGCGGCTGGGGCTGCGGGTGGGCCTCCGGGATGCTGGTGACGTCGAAGCAGGGCAGCAGGTGGACGGTGTTCATGCCGGCCCGGGCCAGCCGACGAAGGTGCCGGGAGCCGTGGCCATCACAGCCAAAGGCCAGGTAGCTGCCGCGCAGCTCGGCCGGCACCAGCTCGTCGCTGGCGGAGAAGTCCCGTACGTGCAGCTCGTAGACGCTGGCGTCCACCAGGGTCACCAGGCGGGGGCCGACGGAGCTGGCCCAGTCCTCCGGCTGGTACTGCGGATCGGCCAGGTCCACCAGCACCGAGCGCTGGGAGTCCACCGTCAGACCGGTGGAGTAGGGGTCGGTGACCACATTGGTCTCCAGCCGACGGGTGCTGGGGGAGTAGACCTGCACCTCGAAGAGATAGCGGGCCCCGGCCTGGTCCGGGGACAGACGGGCCTGCCAGGTGCCATTGGCCGAACGGGTCATGGAGCGGCGCCGGGCCGTCTCCAGGGCCGGGGCTGCCCCGGCGTCGGCGGGCCACAGCAGCAGGGTGACCCGTTGGGCCGTGGGCGCCCACAGCCGCAGGCTGATCCGCTCCGGCTCGAAGATGGGGCCCAGTTCCTCGGCCTGGGCCCGGACCCCGTGCACCGCATCCAGCACGGGGCCGATCTGCACCCCGGTCAGGTCGGCCAGTTCCCCATGCGAGCGGCGGCCCACCATCAGCTGCCCGGTGAGCATCTCCGGCACGCTGCGGCGCCACTGGGTGGGCACCCGCAGCACGGTGTGGCCGGTGGCCAGGTCCGGGTGCAGCTCCTGCTGGCTCTCGTTGAGGCCCTCCTCACGCGGTGGCAGGTCAATGGTGACCAGGTCGGGCGCGTGCAGGTGGTCGCCGTGCAGGGTGATCGACGCGGTGGGTGACCAGAGCAGCACCCACTCGGAGGTGTCCGGCCCGCGCCAGGTGCGCCGGGCCTGGGAGGCGTCGTCCATGCTGCGCGGCACCACGAGGGTCCGTGGGTCCACCCAGACCGCTCGGGCCCCCTGCACCTGCAGGGTGGGCAGGGTGGGCTGTCGGACGTCGGCGTGCGCTTCGAAGAGAGGGGCCACGTGACGAGGATAGTCGCCACCACCGGCCGTGATTTGCGACAATGACCGTGCACCGGCCCGGACCCCCCAGCCGGTTGATGACAGGAGTTGACGTGACGCGCGTTGCAGTGTTCGGAGCCAACGGTCGGATGGGTGCAGAGGTCTGCCGGGCGGTGCAGATGGAGCAGGGTCTGGAGCTGATTGCCGCGGTGGACGTCGGCGACCCGCACGACGAGGCCAAGAAGGCGGACGTGGTGGTGGACTTCACCCATCCCGACGCCGTGATGGACAACCTCAAGTGGTGCGTTGACCACGGCAAGCACGCCGTGGTGGGCACCACCGGATTCACCGAGGAACGCCTGGAGACCCTTCGGGGTTGGCTGGCCGCCAAGCCGGAGGTGGGCGTGATCATCGCCTCCAACTTCTCCATCGGTGCGGTGCTGCTGATGCACTTCGCCAAGAAGGCGGCCGCGTACTACCCCAGCGTGGAGATCATCGAGCTGCACCACCCGCAGAAGGCCGACGCCCCCTCCGGCACCGCGGCCAGCACCGCCCGGATGATTGCCGAGGGCCGTTCCGCCGCCGGGCTGGGCGACGTGCCCGATGCCACCGAGCTGGATCCTGACGGCGCCCGGGGCGCCCAGGTGGACGGTGTCCACGTGCACGCGGTGCGGCTGCAGGGCCTGATTGCGCACCAGGAGGTGCTCTTCGGCCAGGACGGGGAGACCCTGACCCTGCGGCACGACTCGATGAACCGGGCCTCCTACATGCCCGGGGTGATGACCGCGGTGCATGCCGTCGGCGACCGCCCGGGGCTGACCCTGGGGATCGAGAGCCTGCTTGGCCTGGAGTGATCCTCCCGGCAGGGGTGTTGAGCCGGCCAGGGCTCAGCTGATGTCGGTGTGCATCCGGATCTGCTTGACCCGGAGCACACCGTCCGGGGTGCCGACCTCGCGGTGGGCGCCATCTGGGGCCCAGCCGGCCTCGGTCAACCAGCCCCGCAGCTGGTCGTCGGTGCTGCGCAGCCACCAGGTGGCGCGCTGGTAGCCGTCGGCCTGCATGGTGTTCACCGCGGCGTGCATCAGCCGGTCCTCGTGTCCCTGCCCGGCCAGCAGCGGGTCGACGCAGAACTCGGCCACCAGGGAGTCGGTGGCCTCGGCGTCCGGGTCATCGCTGGGGCCGATCGCGGCGAAGCCACAGACCGTGGTGCGCTGCCGGGTGCTGCCCGGTTCGGCGCCGGGCTCGGCCTGACCGTAGGTCTGGGTGGCCACCAGCACCCGAAAGTGGGCCAGCGGCGGGCGGGTGATGGCCTGGTGCCACACCTCGGCCATCTGCTCGGCGTCGATCTCGTCCAGGGCGCGGCGTTCCAATTCGTCGCCGGCCCAGGCGCGACGCTGGATCTGGGCGATCTGCAGCGCCTCGGCGGGCATGGCCAGGCGGACGGTGGGCGGCGTGGGCGGCGTGGGTGCGGACATGGCGCCAGCATAGGGAACCGGCCCGCGCGGCCGTGAAATCGGCCGTTCGTTGGCCTTTTCGACCTGTGGGTGGTGTGCAAGCCTGGCTTCAGGTTTGGGCCGCCCGACCCCCGACGGGCGGCCCAAACCCTTTTCCTGCCCGGCGCGGCTCCCGTGGAGGTTAGGGTGACGGTGTGTCAGCCCCTCTGAAGGCCCCCGGCAGCCTGGCCCCCGAGACCCTGCGGATCATCCCGCTGGGTGGTCTGGGCGACGTCGGGCGCAACATGACCTGCTTCGAGATCGACGGCCAGATCCTGCTGGTGGACTGCGGCGTGCTCTTCCCCGAGGACGACCACCCCGGCGTCGACCTGATCCTGCCCGGCCTGGACTACCTCAGCGACCGGATGGACGACATCATCGGGATGGTGCTCACCCACGGCCACGAGGACCACATCGGCGCCGTGCCCTACCTGCTGCGCCGGCGCAGCGACATCCCGATCTGGGCTTCCAAGCTGACCCTGGCGCTGGTGGAGGGCAAGCTGCGCGAGCACCGGATCCGCAATACCGACCTGCAGGAGGTGGCCGAGGGGGACCGGGCGCGGGTCAGCGACGGCTTCGACCTGGAATTCCTGGCGGTCAACCACTCCATCCCGGATGCGCTGGCGGTGTGCATCCGGACCAAGGCCGGCACCGTGCTGGCCACCGGCGACTTCAAGATGGACCAGCTGCCGCTGGACGGCCGGATCACCGACCTGCGGGGTTTTGCGCGGCTGGGTGAGGAGGGCGTCGACCTGTTCCTGGCGGACTCCACCAATGCCGAGGTGCCCGGCTTCACCACCCCGGAGAAGGACATCGTCCCGGCCCTGGAGCGGGTCTTCGAACGGGCCGAGCAGAAGCTGATCGTCGCCTGTTTCGCCTCCCACGTGCACCGGGTTCAGCAGGTGCTGAACCTGGCGGTCAAGCATGGCCGCAAGGTGGTCTACGTCGGCCGCTCCATGGTGCGCACCATGAGCGTCGCGCGTGACCTGGGCTATCTCACGGTGCCCGGGGACACGCTGATCGAGCTGAAGGACATCGAGCACTTCCGCGACGACGAGGTGGTGATCATCTCCACCGGTTCCCAGGGTGAGCCGTTGAGCGCGCTCAGCCGGATTGCCAACCGGGAGCACCCGGTGATCGACGTCGGCCCCGGCGACACGGTGCTGCTGGCCAGCTCGCTGATCCCGGGCAATGAGAATGCCGTCCACCGCGTCATCAACGGCCTGTCCCGGCTGGGGGCCACGGTGGTGCACAAGGGCAATGCGCTGGTGCACGTCTCCGGGCACGCGTCGGCGGGGGAGCTGCTCTACTGCTACAACGTGATCCGGCCGCGCACTGTGATGCCGATCCACGGCGAGATCCGGCATCTGATTGCCAACGCCAAGCTGGCCGAGGCCACCGGCGTACCCGCCGAGAACTGCCTGGTGGTGGAGGATGGCGCGGTGGTGGACCTGGCCGACGGCCAGGCCAGCGTGGTGGGCCAGATCGACGCCGGCTACATCTTCGTCGACGGCTCCACGGTGGGCGACATCACCACCAGCGAGCTCACCGACCGCAAGATCCTGGGGGAGGAGGGCTTCATCTCCATCATCGCCGCGGTCAACCTGCACACCCAGAGCCTGGTCAGCGGCCCGGACATCCACGCCCGCGGCTTCAGCGAGAACGACGACGCCTTCGCCGAGATCCGGGAGCAGATCTCCCGAGACCTCGCCCAGGCGCTGGCCGACGGGGTGGACGACACCCACCGCTTGCAGCAGGTGATCCGGCGCACCATCGGGCGCTGGGTCTCCCAGACCTACCGTCGCCGCCCGATGATCGTGCCCGTGGTGGTGGCCACCTGAGGCCAACCCGGCGCGGTTTGGACCTCACGGGCCGGGCGGGCTATCATTCTCGGGTTGCCCGTTTTGGGCTGACCGACCTGGGGATCCTTCCCCACTTCTGATCCATCTACCAAGGAGTACTCCAATGGCTGCCGTGTGCGACGTCTGCGCCAAGCGCCCGGGCTTCGGCCACAACGTGCCGTGGTCGAAGAAGAAGACCAACCGTCGTTGGAACCCGAACATCCAGCGTGTTCGTGCGGTTGTCAATGGCACCGCGAAGCGCGTCAATGTGTGCACCTCCTGCCTGAAGGCGGGCAAGGTCTCTCGCTGACCTCCCTCCGGCCCCGGCCGGACGCTGCAGGCCATCGGACCATCTGGTCCGGTGGCCTTGTTGTGTTGCGCACGGATGTTGAGCCCGGTGTGGGCCCCGCTGGTTGTGCCCGGGTTTTGCTGCCCGGGTTTTGTCACTGGCCGCGGGTAGGCTCACGCAGGTGAGCAGCAGTTGGCAACCTCAGTGGCGTACCGAGACCTTCGCGGAGCTGAACCGCCCCCTGAAACAGGTGGTGGGGGACAAGACGGCGAGGATCCTGGACACCAAGCTGCGCCTGCACACCGTCGGGGACCTGATGCGCCACCTGCCCCGGCGTTACCTGTCGGGCACGGAGAACTCGTCGCTGGCGGACCTGCCGGTGGGGGAGGAGGCCGCGGTGCTGGCCACGGTGGCCAGCGTCCGGATTGGCGGCGCCCCGCCCCGGCAGCGGCTGGAGGTGCTGCTCACCGACGGCCATGGCACCCTGGACTGCACCTTCTTCGGCAAGCCACACCTGGTCAAGTACTGGGGCGAACACCTGGTCAAGGGGGCGCGTGGCATCTTCGTCGGCAAGGTGGGCACTTTCAATGACCGCCCGCAGCTGACCCACCCCAACTATGTGGTCTTCGACCGGTCCGGCAAGGTGATCGGCAAGAAGGACAAGGAGACCATGGTCCAGCAGGTCACCCGCTCGGGCCTGGTGGGGATCTATCCAGCCACCAAGCAGCTGCCCACTTGGGAGCTGAGCGAGACGGTGCAGCTGGTGCACGCCCAGATGGGGCAGCTGGCCGAACCGCTGCCGGAGTGGCTGGTGACCGAGGAGGGCCTGATGGGGCTCGACGAGGCGCTGGTGCAGGCCCATCAACCGGTCAGTCGGGAGCATGCCGAGGCGGCGGCGGAGCGGCTGCTGTTCGACGAGGCGCTGCAGATGCAGCTCACGATGGCCTACCGTCGGCATGACAACGCCCACTTCACCGCCGCCGCCCTGCCCGGCGTCGACGGTGGACTGTTGGACACCTTTGACGAGCAGCTGCCGTTCACCCTGACCGACGGCCAGCGAAGCGTCGGGGAGGAGATCTTTGCCGACATTGCCACCACCGCGCCGATGCAGCGGCTGTTGCAGGGCGAGGTGGGTTCGGGCAAGACGCTGGTGGCGTTGCGGGCAATGTTGCGGGCCGTCGACTCCGGCAAGCAGGCGGTGCTGCTGGCGCCCACCGAGGTGCTGGCCCAGCAGCACGCGGAATCCATCCGCAGCCAGCTGGGAGAGCTGGCGGCCGGGCAGACCCTGGGGGCGCCCGACGGGGCCACCGAGGTGGTGCTGCTCACCGGCTCCCTGACCGCCGTCGCCAAGCGGAATGCGATGCTCAAGATTGCCAGCGGCCAGGCCGGGATCGTCGTCGGCACCCATGCCCTGCTGGCGCAGAAGGTGAGTTTTGCCGATCTGGGCCTGGTGGTGGTGGATGAGCAGCACCGCTTCGGCGTCGAGCAGCGCGCCGTGCTGAACGAGAAGGCGGAGCTGCGCCCGCACGTGCTGGTGATGACCGCCACGCCCATCCCGCGATCGGTGGCGATGACGGTCTTCGGCGACCTGGTGGTCTCCACCCTGACCGAGCTGCCCGCGGGTCGGCAGGAGGTGCAGACCTCGTTGGTGAACACGGTGCAACGCCCCGGCTGGGTGGATCGGGCCTGGCAGCGGATCCGGGAGGAGGTGGCCCAGGGGCGGCAGGCCTTCGTGGTCTGCCCCCGGATCGATCCGGCGGACAAGGAGGAACTGGCCGACGGCGCCACACCCAGCGCCACGGTGAACGACGTCTTCGACCAGTTGCGCACCGGCCCCCTGCGCGGGCTACGGCTGGAGATGCTGCACGGCCAGCTCTCCACCGAGGAGAAGGACGCGGCGATGGCGCGCTTCTCCCGGGGCGAGACCGACGTGCTGGTGGCCACCACCGTGATCGAGGTGGGGGTGGACGTGCCCAATGCCACCGTGATGGTGGTGATGGACGCCGACCGTTTCGGAATCAGCCAGCTGCACCAGCTGCGTGGCCGGATCGGCCGGGGCGGCCACGCCGGACTCTGCCTGCTGATGACCGCGATGCCGCCGGATTCGGCGTCGATGGAGCGGTTGCGGGCGGTGGAGCAGACCCGCGACGGCTTCCAGCTGGCCGAACTGGACCTGGTGCAGCGCCGGGAGGGCAATGTGCTGGGCGCCAACCAGTCCGGCGGACGTAGCAACCTGCGGCTGCTGAAGGTGATCGAGCACGCCGAGCTGATTGCCCACTGCCGGGAGTTGGCGGAACGGCTGGTGGCCCAGGACCCGGACCGGGTCAACCCCTACCTGTCGGACATGGTCACCCAGACCGAGTTGCTCGCCGCGGGGGACTGGTTGGAGAAGGCCTGACTAGCATGGGACACGTGACCGCCCCCGGCGATCAGCTCGCCTGCCTGCGCGCCGATGCCGATTCCGGCGTGCTTGCAGGGCTCTGCGAGCGGCTGGGCGTGGGGCTGCTGGTGGTCTTCGGCAGCGTCCTGGTGCGTCCGGAGTCGGCCGAGGACCTCGACGTGGCCTGTGCGGCCAGCGATGGCTCCCGCCTCGACCGGATGCGCATCCTCGAGGCGCTGGAGGAGCGCTATGGCGTCGGGCTGGACCTGATGCCGCTCGACCAGGCCGGACCTGTCGCCCGCTATGCCGCACTGGGTCCGGGAGAGCTGCTGTACGAGAGCGAGCCGGGTGGGTTCGCCCGCGCGCAGATGGCTGCCTTCGGGATCTATCGGGACACGCAGAGGATGCGGGATCATCAGCTGGAGGTGCTGCTCGGATGAGTCCGCGTTCCCTGTCTCCCCAGGTGGTTCTGCAGAAGCTGACCCAGATGGCCAGGCTCCTCGACACGCTCGACGGCATCGGCCCGGTCGGCCGGCAGCGGCTGGATGCCGATCCCATTCTGCGTCTGGCGCTGGAGCGCGTCGTGACCCAACTCGTGGATCTCGCCATCGACGTGAACATGCACGTCGTCACCACCGCTGGTCACGGCAGCGTGGTGCCTGCCGACGGCAAGGAGTCCTTCGCTGCCGCCGCACGCGCCGGGCTGCTGGCTGAGCCCCTGGCCAACCAGCTGGCCCTCAACGTCGGCCTGCGGAACGTGGTCGTGCATGACTACCTCGCGCTCGACGAGGACATATTCCTCGCCGGTGTCGAGCTGGCAGGGGTGCAGTATCGCGCCTATGTGCGGCAGGTTTCCGCCTGGATCCAGCGGGCCTGAGACTATTCCCGAGGGGTCACCCCAACAGCTCGACCGGCCGGCGGCGCAGCGACGGCAGGGCCACCAGCACGGTGATCCCCAGCGCCAGCAGCACCAGCAGCCCGATCACCCCGGCCACCAGCGGCACCGACGTCGTGAAGTCGAACCGGGACAGACCCAACGAGCCCATCGCGTCGGTGAGCAAGCGCGGCACCGCGACCACCCCGAGCAGCGTGCCCAGTCCGCTGCCCAGCAGTACCAGCGGCAGGTAGCAACCCAGCAGTTGGCCCACCTGGGCGGCGCGCGAGTGGCCCATCGCGGCCAGCACCCCGAAGGAGCTGCGCTGCCGACGCAGCATGGTGGCGGTCATCAGCGCCAACACCAGCAGGGTCACCACCACGCTCAGCGCCAGCACCCCGTGGGCCAGTTGCTGGATCATGCTCATGTAGACGCCCAGCTGGGAGTCGATGGACTCCTTCTGGTTCTGCACCGCGCTCAACCGCGCCCCGCCCACCTCGCGCACCCGGTCCACCAGCGCGGGCAGGTCGGTGCCGTCGGCGGCGTGCAGGTCCACGTCGGTCAGCTGGTGGCCGGGCACCATTCGTCGATATCCCTCGGTGGTGAGGTTCACCCGGAAACCGGTGTACTGGATGGTGGACAGCTCGCCCACCACCAGGTAGTCGGCGCGGCGTTCCCCGGCGCCCAGGGTGATGGTCTGGCCCACCGCGACGCCTGCCTGCCGAGCAGCCTGGGAACCGATCGCCACCTCATTGGGATGGCGCGGCTCCCGGCCCCGGTGCACGGTGGAGAAGGCCTGACTGGCGAAGTCGTCGGTGACCACGAAGACCGCCTGACGCCCGGCGATGCTGCCCTGCAGGTAGTCGGTGAACTGGGCGCGCTCCACCCCGGGCAGGGCGCGCAGCTCGCCCAGCAGCCCGGCCTGGTCGATGCCCGGTTTGGCCTGGGCGGTGATGTCGCCCACCTCGCCGATCAGGTTGCGGGTGAAGGCGTCCCGGTCATTGAGCACATTGGTCACCAGCGAGGTGGAGAAGATCGCGGACAGGGCCACCACCGCCATCGTCGCCAGCACCATCGCCGACTGGCCGCGCTGGGCGATGGCCGTCTTGAGACCGAGCAGCAGCGGCAGCGGGCCGCGGGTGGAGGCCAGCGGCCACCAGCCCCGACGGAAGGAGTGCGCCCGCTGCCCGCCCGCCAACGCCTCCACCGGGCGCAGGGTGCGCACCCGTCGGGAGGCCAGCAGACCCAGCACGACGGTCAGCAGCAGCGCTCCCAGCAGCACGATCCCTGCCGATCCCAGGTCAAAGCCGGGCTGCCATTCCAGCCCGGACTGGTTGGCCAGCGAGTTCGCCACCCGCGGGACCACGGCCGCGGACGCGCCGATTCCGGCCAGGCAGCCGAGCCCCACCACCGCGAGTGGGGCCAGGGTCAGGGCCGCCCGGACCGTCGCCGGGGTGACCCCGACGGTGGCCAGCACCCCGATCCCCGCCAGGTCCTGGTCAATCGCGGAGCGGGTCCAGAACCACAGGATCATCGCCACCACCAGCACCACATTGGCGGCGAAGGCCATCAGGCTGGCGGCATAGACATTGGGGCCGGGCAGCAAGGCCTCCCGCAGCAGCGGCAGGTTCCACAGCCACGTGGTCATCACCGAGTCCCCGGGCCGGGCCAATGCCTGCCCGACGGCGGCCGAGACGTCCGGTGCCTGGTCCGCGGGATTCACCGTCGCCTGCACCATCACCTGCGGCGCCGGGCGCTTGGCGTCGGCGGCCAGCTGCCGGTAGGCGGCGTCGGGCAGGCCGATCCCGAAGGCGCCCATCGTGGTGGTGCCCAGGTAGAGGTTCTCCAGGAAGCCCGCCACGGTGAAGGTGCGGGTGGTCTGGCCGGTGGTCACGGTGAACCGGTCACCGACGGCCACCGTGCCGGAGGTCTGGAAGAGCAGCGGCAGGTAGATCCCGTCGGGATACTGCGCGTCCCGGCGCTGGTCCACGCTGCTGCGCCCCATGCTGGTGGGGCGGTCCAGGTTCAGGTAGACCACCACCGAGTCCATGGTGGAACCGGCCAGTGGGACGGTGCCGAACTCGGTCAGGGCCGACGACGTCTCCACCTGCCGGACCCGCGGATCGGCGCGGAAGGCCTGCTCCGCGGCCTGTTTGCGGTCCGCGGTGGTGAGCAGCTGCACGTCGGGAACGTTCAGCCGGGACACCGTGGCATCCAGCATGGCCGGGTAGCGCAGGGCACACATCAGGCCCACATTCGCCATGGTGGCAGCGATCGCGCCCCGCAGGCCGATCACCAGCAGTTGCAGGCGTCCGCGGCGCAGGTTGCGGCGGACCAGGAGGCCCAGGGTGCCCATGTCACCAGCCCATCTCGTCGAGGAAGCCGGTGAGCCTGGCCAGGCGCTGGCCGTCCGGGTCCGCGTCGTCCCGCGACGGGTCCCAGCGGCCCAGCACGCACTCGCCGCGGATGGCGCCGTCGCGCAGGTAGACCACCCGGTCTCCCCGCAGCGCGGAGCGCAGGTCATGGGTGACCATCATGATGGTCTGGCCGTCCCGGTTGACCCGGCCCAGCAGGTCCAGCACCACCTGGGAGGAGGTGGAGTTCAGCTGGCCGGTGGGCTCGTCGGCGAACACCACGGCGGGGGAGTTGACCAGGGCCCGCACCAGCGCCACCCGCTGGGCCTCGCCACCGGAGAGCATGCTGGGGAACTTGCCCCACCCCTCGGCCGGGATGCCCACCTCGGTGAGCAGTTCCCGGGCCTGCCGCGTCACTTCGCGCCGCTTCCGGGCGCTGAGCAGCCCGACGGCCAGCACATTGTCCAGCACGCTCAGGGCGTCCAGCAGGTGGATCTGCTGGAAGACGAAGCCGCAATGGCCGCGCCGGAAGGCGGTCAGCCGGGCGGCGGACAGCCCGGTGATCCGGCTGCCGTCGAAGTCGATCTCGCCCAGCGAGGCCTCGTCCATTCCGCTCAGGACGTGCATCAGGGTGGACTTGCCGGCACCGGAGGGACCCATCACCACGATGAACTCGCCGCGCCGCACGTCCAGGTCCAGGTTGGTCAGCACATGCTGTTGGAGGCCGTCGTGGGAGAAGGTGCGGGAGACCCGTCGGGCACTGATCACCGCATCCGGTGCTGTCTGCGTCATGTCATCGACGCTAGTCAGCGGCCGGCCGGCAGTCCTTTCGGAATCTTTAAATGGTTCTGAAAGCTCCCCGACGCGGATCCTGCGGCCCCTCGGCCAGGGCCAGGGTGAGATGGGCCGTGAAGCCGTCGGGGCCGGTGGCCAGGTCCAGGCTGCCGCCCATCGCCTGCAGCAGCACCGACGCGGTGAACAGCCCCAGGCCCTGCCCCGACTTCCCGGCGGCATTGCTGGCCCGGTAGTGCGGCTGGGTCAGCAGTGGCAGCTCGTCGGGCGGCACGCCCTGGCCGGCGTCGGTGAGGGACATCTCCAGCAGCCCGTCGGTCAGCCGGGAGGCCAGCCGCAGCGGGGGAGCGCCGTACTTGGCGGCATTGGCGACGAGGTTGTCCACCACCTGCCGCAGCCGCTGCGGGTCGGCCACCAGCATCGCCTCGGTGATCCGTTCGGGGGCGGGCCAGCCCTCGGGCAGCGCCTCGGTCACCATCCGGACCAGTTCGGTGGAGGCGACGGCGGCCAGCTGCACCGGCATCTGCTCCAGCTCGTCGGAGCTGGCCTGGCTGAGGTCGGTCAGCAGGGCGTCGATCTGGTCGGCCTTGGCCCGGATCAGGCCCAGCCGGGGCTCGTCGGAGTGCAGCTGCAGCAGCTCGGTGGTGGCGCGGATGCTGCTCAGCGGGGTGCGGATGTCATGGCTGAGCTGGCCCACCAGCCGCTTGTGGGCCTGGCGCTGCGCCGCCTCCCGCGCGCGGGAACGGGCCAGCTCGGTGCGCAGGATGTCGAAGCTCTGGGTGAACCGGCCGAAGACCTGGCCCCGATCCACCGCCAGCGGCGCGTCCAGATCCCCCTGGGCAACCCGGTCCGCGAAGCCGCGCAGCCGACGGAAGGGGGCCAGGATCCGCCGGTCCAGCCAGAGCAGGTAGCCGGTGGCGGCCAGGCCGGTGGCACCCAGCGCCAGCCAGCCGGCCCGGCGGGTCCGGCGTTGCTGGGCGGCGGCGTCCTCCGCGATCCGCGACGGCAGGTAGAGCGTGGCCACCCGCTGACCGTCGGCTTCCACCGCGATGCTGCTGGCCCGTTCCCGGACCGCCTGGAAGTCGTCGCGGATCGGGTTGCCCTGCCAGACCACCAACCGGCCGGAGGTGTCCACCACCGAGAAGTCGGGGCTGGGCTGCGGGTAGTCGGCCCGGTGCGGCGTGGGCCAGTGGCTCGCGGTGGTGGCGGCCAGGTCATTGGCCGCGGCCACGTCCCCCGCCGACGGCTGGGCGGTGGTGCCCCGGGCCAGCGCCAGGCCGAGCCCGGCCAGCACCAGCCAGAGCAGGAGCAGCGGGGCCATCCGTCTCACGGCCGCAGGTCCCGGAAGAGGTAGCCGCGGCCCCACAGCGTCTGGATGTAGCGCGGATTGTCCAGGTCTGGTTCGATCCGGGTGCGCAGCCGACGGATGTGCACGCTCAGGGTGCCGTCGCCGGTGATCGATTCGCCCCACACCTGCTGGAAGAGTTCCTGCTTGGTCAGCACCCGTTCCGGATTGCTCACCAGGTGGCGCAGCAGCTTGTGCTCCATCGCGGTCAACTCCAGTGGCTGGCCGTCGACGAAGAACCGGTCGGCGGTCTGGTCGAAGCGCAGGTGGCCGTCGTCATACCCCGCCTGCTGCGGCTGACCGGCGGCGCCGCGCTCCAGGGTGCGGCGCAGCTTGGCCAGCAGCACGCCCAGGGAGAAGGGCTTGCGCAGGTAGTCGTCGCCGCCCAGCATCAGCGCCATGATCTCGTCGTCCTCGCTGCGCCGGGCGCTGGCGATGATGATGGGGGTCTGGCTGTGCTCCCGGATCCGGCGGCACAGGTCGAATCCGCTGGCCCCGGGCAGGTTGATGTCCAGCAGCACGACGCGGGTGGTGTTGTCGGCCAGCCATTCGACGGCCTCCTCGGCGCTGCCGACGCCCGCCCCCGTGAGGCCGAAGGCGGCCAGGTACTCCAGGGTGCTGCTGACCAGGTCCCGCTCGTCGTCGATCATCAGCACGTCGGTGTCCATGGGGTCACGCCCCCAGGGCCGACAGCGGAAAGGTGATGACGCCCTCACCCAGGTCTGCCGTGAAGCCGGTGCCGGTCACCACGGCCATGAAGGACGGCGGTCTGGTCGCATCGATCTGCCGCACCGCCTTTCGGAGTGACTCCGCTCCTGACAGGGCCTGCGGACCGCCCAGCTTGACCTCCACGGCGGCCCAACGGCCGCCCGGGAAGGTGAGCACGGCGTCAATCTCGTGCCCGTTGGAGTCCCGGTAGTGGTGCACCGCGCCACCCAGGGCCTCGGTCAGAACTGTGAGGTCATGCACGACCGCCGACTCGAACAGGATCCCACAGGTGTTCAGGTCACCAACCAGGGCTTCCTCGTCCGCGTCGAGCGCTGCAGCGGCCAGGGCAGGGTCGGCCAGGTGGACCTTGGGGCTGGTGCGCAGCCTGGCGCGGGAACGAAGTGCGGTCACTTGCGGCGGCACCAACTCCACGACGAAGAGTCGCTCGAGCAGGGCCACCAGCGTGGAGATGGTCTCGGGCTGGATCGTCGGGGCGACGGGTGCCAGATCAGCTGCCAAGGTGGCGTAGCGCAGCTCGGATCCCGTCAACCGGGCCAGAGCACGCAGGAGTTGCCGCAGGGTGGCCGGGTGCTGCCTGACCTCCCCGAGCCGCGGGATGTCTGCCCGGCAGATGTCATCAAGGTAACCGTCCAACAGCAGCCGCGCCTGCGCGGGGGACAGCTGGGTCATTGCCGGGAAGCCGGGGGGTGAGGATCCCGGCGATGACCTGATGCAGGTCCACGGTGTCAGCTGCGGCCCGCAGGGGTGAACCCGCCAGCAAGTCGCCCAGCTTGACGTTGCCGGTGCTGTGTCCCTTCTCCTGCCAGGTCATGGTGCGCTGACGCAGCCGCAGGAAACGTCCAGCGCCGCTGTGTCGGGTGTCGTCGTCCGCCGGCACGGCGGAGCCGGTGAGAATGAAGCGGCCGGGGTGGGGGGAGACGTCCACCTTGCGGCGAACCAGATTCCACAGCTGCGGCGCCAACTGCCACTCGTCGAGCAACCGGGGGGAGTCACCCTCGAGCAGGACCTGGGGAGAGACCTGCGAGAGGTCCCGATTCACCTGGTCGTCCAGCAACGCGTAGGAGCCTGCGTGATGCAGCCCCGTCATGGTCTTGCCACAGGCCCGCGGGCCCTCGATCACCACGGCCCCACCAATGTCCAGCAGCTTCCGCAGCGGCGCGTCAATGTGGCGGGCTCGGTACTCCCGCCCCAGCGCCAGCATGGTGTCCATGCCGTGAGACTACCAGTGGGCGGAGGTTTGCTGGATCGCTGGGCGGAGGTTTGCAGGATCGCTGGGCGGAGGTTTGCAGGGCCGCTGGGCGGAGGTTTGCAGGGACACTGGGCGGAGGTTTGCAGAAATGTGAACGGGCGCCCGCCAGGTGGCGGGCGCCCGATGTGGCGTCTGGGATCAGTTGGTGGGCTCGGGGCCGAAGTAGAAGGAGCGGCCCGAGAGCTGGGTGGGGGTGACCCGGACGTAGTGCCGCTTGATGGTGGGCACCCACGGCTTGAGCGGCATCTTGTCGGCCAGCGCCAGCTCGGCCTCGTCGGTGATCTCCTCGGCGTCGCCCTTGATCAGGATGCTCCAGCCGCCGTCGACGGTCCAGCCGTCCACCTCGAAGGCCACGTGGGCATTCTCGGTCAGTTCTTGCAGCTTGGAGCCTCCGGCGGTGCGGAAGACGATCGACTGGCCGTCGACGTAGTAGTTGATCGGGAAGATCTCCGGCTGGCCGTCCTTGGCGGTGGCCAGGCGTCCGACCTCCTGGCTGGCGAGGTAGCCCCAGCAGGTGTCTTCTTCGATCTCGGTCATTGGGTGTTCCATGTCAGCCATGCGCACCATTCTTGCCTACCCACGGCGCGGTCTGCACCCGGCCGTGGCGAAAGCCCACGTCGTCTCGGGTCTGTGCCACAAACCACATCCTGATTCGGACCCGATGCCATAGCGGCACTGGGTGCCAATCAGAATGCAGTTTGTGGCGCAGACCAGCCTGGTCCTGGCTCGGCAGAGAGGTGGAGGGCCCCGCTAGGGTGGGTCCCCATGAGCAGGATCATCGCCGGCAGTGCCGGAGGCATGCGGCTGCAGACCCCACCGGGGGAGAAGACCCGCCCCACCACGGACCGGGTGCGCGAAGCCCTGTTCAGCACGCTGGCCACCTGGAACGGGAGTTCCGGCGCCGGAGCCGACGCCCAGCTGGACGGGGTCGCCTTCTGCGACCTCTATGCCGGCTCCGGAGGAGTCGGGCTGGAGGCCGCCAGCCGGGGAGCCTCGCCGGTGGTGCTCGTCGAGCATGACCAGCCCACTGCGCGGCTGGTCAAGGCCAATGCCGCCAAGACCAAGCTCCCCGCGGAGGTGGTGGCGGCCGGCGTCGATGCCTACCTGGCCCGCGCCGGCCAGCTCTTCGACGTGATCTGGCTGGACCCGCCCTATCCCTTCACCAATGAGCAGATCTCCCACACCCTGGAGCTGGCGCTGCCGCGGCTGGTTCACAACGGGCTGATCGTGCTGGAACGAAGCGCCCGCAGCGGGGAACCGGACTTCCCCGTCGGCACGGAGCACTGGAGCCGCGGCTACGGTGAAACCGTCCTGCACTTCTGTCAACGAGAGGCTTCCCATGACCAGTGACCGCGCAGGCCGCCACATCAAGGCCATCGTCCCCGGCTCCTTCGACCCGATCACCAAGGGCCACCTGGACGTGATCGAACGCGCCACCAAGGTCTTCGACGAGGTGTTGGTGGCCGTGGGCCGCAATTCCCAGAAGGCCAGCCACATGTTCGACCAGGACGAACGGATCGCCCTGGTCCGGGAGGCCACCGCGCATCTCGACGGGGTGCAGGTGGGTCTGATCGAGGGGCTCCTGGTGGACTACGCCAAGGCGCAGGGCTGCGGCGTGATCGTCAAGGGGCTGCGCTTCGCCTCCGACTTCGACTACGAGCTGCAGATGGCCCACATCAACACGCATGTCTCCGGGATCGAGACGGTCTTCCTGCCCGCCGGCGGCCCCTACGCCACCATCTCGTCGACCATGATGCGGGAGATCGCCGGCTACGGCGGCGACGTCAGCGAATTCGTCACCCCGAATGTGGCCCAGGCCATTCAGCGCAAGGTGGCCGAGCGCCAGCGGGGTTGATGGGGCGGCTCTGCCCGTCAGGCCTGCTCAAGGTGGCAAGAAAGCGCTGTTTGGAACGTGCCATTGAATTTCTGTGTCCGCCTAACTGCCAATTTGGGCAGGGGGCTGCACGATCTCGGTGATCGGGGAGAGCGTCAGCCCAGATCCACCCAGCGTTCGCCCACTCGTTCGGGGGCCACGCTGCCATGGGTGAGTTCGGCGAGGCTGGCCTCCAGCAGCTCCCACCGCGCCTCGGGAACCCCCAGCCGCAGCGTCACCCGCTCGGCATATCCGACGTCCAGCACGGTGAGGCCCTTGGCCCGCAGCTCCGACTCCACCCGGGCGGCCAGCCCGTGGTCCAGGCTGAACTCGGCCTCGGTGACCAGTTCCCGCTCGCGCACCCCGGCCCGCTCCAGACCCGCCGCAACCGCGTCGGAATAGGCGCGCACCAGGCCGCCGGCCCCCAGCAGGGTGCCGCCGAACCAGCGGGTCACCACGGCCACCACCTCGGTCAGGCCGGCGCCGCGCAGCACCTCCAGCATCGGCGCTCCGGCGGTGCCCGACGGCTCCCCGTCGTCGGAGGAGCGGGACATGCCGCCCGTCGGGGTCCAGATGAAGGCGGAGCAATGGTGCCGGGCATCCCGGTTGGCTGCCCGCGCGGCCTCCACCACGGCGCGGGCCCCTTGCTCGTCGACGATCCGGGCAATGTCGCAGCGGAAGACCGAGCGCTTCACCTCGATCTCGGTCTGGGCATCGCGGGCCACGGTACGGTAGCGGTTCACCGCCCCAGCCAAGCACGTTTTTGTCCGGCGGGGGATCTCGGATAGAGTTGGCCCTCGGTCATGACGCTGTCATGCCGCTGTGCGTTGAAGGGAATCCGTGATGAACTCACATCACCACCTCGACCATCGCTCGCCCCTGGTCCTCGAGATCCATGAGCTGGCGCGTCGGGCTGGCACGATGAAGGAGATCCACCGGGTTGCCGAGGCGCCCGCGGATCTTGGCATCGACATGATCGCAGTGCCCCAGGGCTCCGACATCACCCTCGATCTTCGGCTCGAGAGCGTGGTCGAGGGCGTTCTGGTCACCGGCACCGCCGACGTCACCCTCAAGGGCGAATGTGCACGCTGCCTGGTCGACTTCTCAACCGAGGAGAGCTACGACCTGCAGGAGCTGTACTTCTACCCGGAGAAGGAGGCGGAGGAGGAGGCCAGCCGGATCGAGGACGAGATGATCGACCTCGACCCCGCGCTGCGCGACGCCGTGGTGCTGGAACTGCCCTTCACGCCCCTGTGTCGGGATGATTGTTTGGGACTGTGCCCGGAATGCGGCTTCGTCCTGAACGATGATCCGGACCACAGCCACGGTGAGGAGATCGACCCCCGCTGGGGCAAGCTCTCCGAGCTGGACGTGCACGGCACCGACGAAGACAACTGACCCCGTCGGCCCATCCGGGCCGGCGGATAGCTCAAGGAGAAGATCGTGGCAGTCCCGAAGCGGAAGATGTCCCGGAGCAACACCCGCAGCCGTCGCTCGCAGTGGAAGGCGTCCGTCGTCCCCACCGTGACCTGCGTGAACCCCGCGTGCCGTCAGCCCCACCTGCAGCACACCGCGTGCCCCGCGTGCGGCCAGTACGGCCCCCGCGCCGCGCGTCGCCAGGTTCTCGACGCCTGAGATGGCGGCTCAGCAGAGCCGTTTCCAGCAGCTTCTCGATGAGCTGGGTGTCCCGCTGGACACCCAGCTCTTCGAGCTTGCCCTGACCCACCGCTCCTTCGCGTACGAGAACGGCGGGATCCCCACCAACGAGCGGCTGGAATTCCTGGGCGACGCGGTGTTGGGCATCGTCGTCACGGAGCACCTGTACGGCACCTTCCCGGACTATCCGGAGGGTCGCCTGGCCAAGTTGCGCGCCGCCGTGGTCAATGCCGTCACCCTGGCGGAGGTCGCGCGCGGGCTGGAGATCGGCCCGATGATCAAGCTGGGCCGGGGTGAGACCACCACCGGCGGGCATGACAAGACGTCGATCCTGGCCGACACCACCGAGGCGCTGATCGGTGCCATCTTCCTGACCGGTGGGATGGCGCGGGCGGAGACCTTCGTGCACCACCTGTTCGACCCGTTGGTGGCCGAGGCGGACCAACTGGGTGCCGGGCTGGACTGGAAGACCTCCCTGCAGGAGGTCTGCGCCAATGCCGGCTACCCGATGCCCACCTACCGGATCGAGGATTCCGGGCCGGACCACGACAAGCACTTCATTGCGCGCGCGGTGGTCAACGGCGTCGAGTACGGTGCGGGTGAGGGACGCAACAAGAAGCAGGCCGAACAGGAAGCCGCCGGGAAGGCTTTCACCGCCATCCAGGCTGCCCGGGCGGCCGAGCAGGCGGCCCGCGACGAGGTCGCCGACCTCGCCGAGCACTCCCCAGAACCTGTGTCCGGCTCCTGACCGCGCACAGCGCCCAGAAAGCGACGCCATGCCCGAACTGCCCGAGGTCGAGACCGTCCGCGCCGGGCTCGGCCCGATGGTCGCCCGCTGCCGGATCGACCGGGTCCAGGTGCTGCACCCTCGCTCGGTGCGTGGCCATCAGCGCGGCCCTGCCGACTTCGAACAGGCCCTGCTGGGCCGCATCTTCGACATTCCGCGGCGCCGCGGTAAGTACCTGTGGTTCCCCTTCCACGACGAGGACGCGCTGCTGGCGCACCTGGGGATGAGCGGCCAGTTCCGGGTCAACCGGCCCGGCGACGTGTTGCTGCGCAACACCCGGGTGATCTTCTCCCTGACTGGGATCGGCGACGACGAGCGGGAGCTGCGCTTCGTCGACCAGCGGATGTTCGGCGGGCTGCGGCTCAGCATCGGCGGTGCCCAGCTGCCGCCGGAGATCGCGCACATTGCCCGTGACCCCTTCGATCCCGACTTCGACCTGCCCGCCGTCGCGGAGAAGCTGCGGGCCAAGCGCACCACCGCGAAACGCGCCCTGCTGGACCAGCGGCTGGTCAGCGGGATCGGCAACATCTACGCCGACGAGGCGCTCTGGCTGGCGAAGGTCCACCCGGAGACCCCCACCGACCGGCTCGGCAAGGCCAAGGCGCGGGCGCTGTTGGCGGCCGCCCAGCAGGTGATGCGCGAGGCGCTGGAGCAGGGCGGAACCAGTTTCGACTCGCTCTATGTGCACGTCAACGGGGAATCCGGTTACTTCGACCGGTCGCTGAATGCCTACGGCCAGACCGACCTGCCCTGCCCCCGGTGCGCCGAACCGATCGTTCGGGCACAGTTCATGAACCGGTCCAGCCACTTCTGCCCGAAGTGCCAGCGCAGGCGCTGATCGGCCTTCTCCGGCCACGCTGCACCCCCAAACATCACTGGGCACCCGCTTCGGCGGGTGCCCAGTGGGCCTCCGGGGTGCAGAGCGCTCCTCTCAACGGCGCCACCAGCGGCCACGCCTGCCGGACCGCAGCCCAACGGCCGGTAAACTCCGGTGACTGTGAGCCAACTTCCCGAGACCAAACGCCAGCGCGGCAAGCGACACCTGCGCCAGTTCCTCAAGTTCGGCATGGTCGGCGGGTCGGGCGTGGTGGTCAACATGATCGTCGCCGTGATCATGACCAAGTTGCACGGCGGCACGTCACGGGACAATGACATCCTGGTCAAGATCCTGGGTGAGTACGCCTTCCGGTTCACCGCGCTGGTCTGGATCGTCGGCTTCATCGTCGCCAACTTCTGGAATTTCGAGCTGAACCGACGGTGGACCTTCAAGCGCGCGCACCGCCGCACCTGGTGGCAGGAATTCTGGCCCTTCTTCGTGGTTGGCGCCGTGGCCGCCCTGGCCGGCCTGTTCATCAAGATCGCGCTCACCAACCCCACCAGCCCGATCTACCTGCCCCACCCGCCGTTCAACAATGACCAGGGGCTGCGGGCCCGGGCCTACTGGGCCCAGCTGTTCACCATCGTGCTCACCATGCCGATCAACTTCGTCGTGAACAAGCTGTGGACCTTCCGGGCGGTCAAGCACCACCACGACCAGGACATCCCGATGGTGGCCGAGGTGGTGGCGCCCGAGATGCTGCCTGTTGACGAGGTGCTGGACCGGGCCGAGACGGAGTAGCCGTGTACCTCAAGAGCCTCACCCTGCGCGGCTTCAAGTCCTTCGCGTCCGCCACGACGTTGAACTTCGAGCCCGGGATCACGTGCGTCGTCGGGCCCAATGGTTCCGGCAAGTCCAATGTGGTGGACGCCCTGAGCTGGGTGATGGGCGAGCAGGGGGCCAAGAGCCTGCGCGGCGGCAAGATGGAGGACGTCATCTTTGCCGGCACCTCCGGCCGGGCTCCGCTGGGCCGGGCCGAGGTGGTGCTCACCATCGACAACACCGACGGCGCCCTGCCGATCGAGTACACCGAGGTGACCATCAGCCGCACCATGTTCCGCAATGGCGGCAGCGAGTACGCCATCAACGGTCAGCACGCCCGGCTGCTGGACGTGCAGGAACTGCTCAGCGATTCCGGCATCGGCCGGGAGATGCACGTGATCGTCGGTCAGGGGCAGTTGGACACCATCCTGCAGGCCACCCCGGAGATCCGCCGCGGCTTCATCGAGGAGGCCGCCGGTGTCCTCAAGCACCGCAAGCGCAAGGAGAAGGCGCTGCGCAAGCTGGAGTCCATGCAGGGCAACCTGGACCGGGTCAATGACCTGGTGGCGGAGATCCGACGCCAGCTCAAACCGCTCGGCCGGCAGGCCGAGGTGGCCCGCAAGGCCGCCGTGATCCAGGCCGAGCTGCGCGACGCCAAGGCCCGCCTGCTGGCCGACGACCTCACCCAGGCGACGCTGGCCCTGGAGACCGACCTGGCCGACGAGAAGGCGCTGAACGAGGCCCGGCAGAAGGCCGAGGCTCGGCTGGAGGCCGCCCGGGAGAACGAACTGGCCGCCGAACTCGGGGTGGCCGAGGCCCAACCACGGCTCAACCGGGCCCAGGACACCTGGTACGGGCTGGCCGCCCTGCGCGAACGGGTCACCACCACGCAGCAGATCGCCGCCGAGCGGATGCGGCACGCCGACGCCCAGCCCGAGCTGGGCCGTCCCGGCCGGGACCCGGAGCAGCTGGAGCGCGAGGCCGCCGACGCTCGGGAACAGGAGAACCAGCTGCGGGCCGAGGTGGATGCCCTGGCGCAGAAGCTGGCCGACGCCCAACTGCGCCGCACGGCCGCGGAGAAGGCGCACGCCGAGGCCGACCAGGCCCATGCCGCCGCGCTGCGCGCGATTGCCGACCGGCGCGAGGGCCTGGCCCGGTTGACCGGCCAGGTGAACTCGTTGAAGTCCCGGCTGGGCGCCAGCGCGGAGCAGGCCGAGCGGTTGGCCACCCAGCGCGACGAGGCCCTGGCCCGCGCCGACCAGGCCGCCGCCGATCTCGCCGAGGCCCAGCGGCGCGCCGACGAGCACCGGGGCGGAGGGGACGAGCTGGTGGCCGCCCAGCAGCGGGCCACCGAGAGGGTTTCCGAGCTGGGCTCCGCCATCCAGGAATTGCGTCGCGCGGAGCAGCAGGCCCGGCAGGATCGGGCCGGTCTGGCCGCCCGGATCGATGCGCTGGAAATGGGCCTGGACCGCACCGATGCCCCGGCGGCCCTGCTGGCCGCGCGCGACCAGCTCGGGGGCGTGCTGGGCCAGCTGGCCGAGCTGATCAGCGTCGAGGCCGGCTGGGAGACCGCCGTCGCCGCCGCGCTGGGCAGCGCCACCGAGGCGATCGCGCTGGATTCGCTGGCGGCCGCCACCGCCGCCGTCGAGCACCTCAAGAGCGGCGAGCTGGGCCGCGCCGGACTGTTGCTGGAGGGCGCCAGCCGCTCGGGCGTCACCGAGATCCCCGACGGGCAGCGCGGCGCCCTGGACGCGATCAGCGTCGCCGAGCCGCTGCAGCCTGCGCTCGAGCGACTGTTGGGGCACGTCGTGCTGGTGGACGACGCGGCTGCGGCCGTCGCGCTGGTGGCCCAGAATCCGGATCTGGCGGCCGTCACCCGCGACGGTGACGTCTATTCCTCCTGGTTCGTCAGCGGCGGATCGGCCTCCAGCTCGTCGCTGCTGGAGATCCAGGCCGCGGTGGACCAGGCGCGCAGCGACCTGGAGGATGCCCAGGCCGTCATCGCAGACCTGGAGCGGCAGATCAAGGCGCAGAGCCAACTGCTGGACCAGGCCAATGCCGAGCGGCAGAGCGCCCGCGCAGCGGTCAAGGAATCGGAGAAGCAGCAGGGCGACCTGAGCCGTCAGGTGAGTGTGCTGGCCCAGGCCGAGCGTTCCGCCCGCGCCGAGGCCGACCGGCTGGAGCAGTCCATCACCGCCGCCCAGTCCACCCGGGTCAAGGATGAAGCCGCGCTGGCAGAGGTGGAGCAGCGGCTGGACAATGCCTCCGCGGAGGGTGATCTGGCCGAGCCCGACGCCTCGGAACGGGACCGGCACGCCGACGAGGCCCGTCGCGCCCGCACCGAGGAGATGGACTCCCGGCTGGCCCTGCGCACGGCGGAGGAAAGGGTCCGGGCCCTGGCCGGCCGGGCCGACTCGTTGCGTCGCGCCGCCGTCGCCGAACGACAGGCCCGGGAGAAGGCCGCCGCCCGCGCCGCCCAGCTACGACGCGAGGCCGAGGCCGCCTCCGCCGTCCACACCGCCGCCGGTTGGCTGCTGACCATGGTGGACGCCAGCCGCAACCTGGCCACCCGGGAACGCAATGAGGCCGAGGCCGCGCGGGTCGCCGCCGAGGGAGCCCTGGGCGTGGCCCGGCGGGAGACCAGGGAATTGGCCAAGGAGCTGGAGAAGCTGGTGGAGGGCGCCCACCGCGACGAGATGGCCCGGATCGAGGTCCGGATGCGGATCGAGTCCCTGGCCGAGCGCGCCATGAGCGAGCTGGGGATCGAGGCCAAGATACTGATGGCGGAGTACGGTCCGGACCAGTTCGTCCCCGTGCTCACCCGCCCCGATGGCACCGCCCTGACCGAAGAGGACGAGACCCCGGAGCCGATCCCCTTCGTGCGCGAGCAACAGACCAAGCGCCTGCGCGCGGCCGAACGCAACCTGCAGGTGCTGGGCCGGGTCAACCCGTTGGCCCTGGAGGAGTTCGACGCGATGCAGGAGCGGCACGCCTTCCTGGCCGAGCAGCTGGAGGACCTCCGCCAGACCCGCAAGGACCTGCTGGACATCGTGGAGGAGGTGGACAAGCGGGTGGAGGAGGTCTTCGAGGCCGCCTATGGCGACGTGGAACGCACCTTCGCCGACGTCTTCCCTCGGCTCTTCCCGGGCGGCGAGGGCCGGCTGGTGCTCACCGAACCCGGCCAGTGGCTCACCACCGGCGTCGACGTGGAGGCGCGCCCGGCCGGCAAGAAGGTCAAGCGCCTGTCCCTGCTGTCCGGCGGCGAGCGTTCCCTGGTCGCGGTGGCCTTCCTGGTCAGCCTGTTCATCGCCCGACCCAGCCCCTTCTACATCCTGGACGAGGTGGAGGCGGCGCTGGATGACGCCAACCTGGGCCGGCTGCTTGGGATCTATGAGCAGTTGCGGGAGAACTCCCAGCTGCTGGTGATCACCCACCAGAAACGCACCATGGAGATTGCCGACGCGCTGTACGGCGTGACCATGCGCGGCGACGGGGTGTCGACGGTGATCAGCCAGCGCCTGCACCACGAGGAGTGAGCCCTCGGCCGGGGCTCGGCATTCGCTTGTGGGCTGAGTTTTTGCTGTGTGTTCACCCGGCGGCAGCGAGACGTGTTCCTGGACTTCTCTGACGAGCGGCAGAATATGAGGTGCCCTCCGTACGGATTGACCGAAAGCAGCTGCAGTGACCGCCTTTCTCATCACCCTCTTCCTGATCCTCTTCGTGGCCCTGGCCGTGGCCGCCGTCGTCGTCGTGGGGATGAAGGGATACGGCGGCAACCACGCACCCCGGCTGGCCGGTGGCCTGGCCGAGACCGCCCGGCACATGAACGGCGAGGGTGAGCCGCCGCAGGCGCTGATCGACCTGCTGCCCGAGACCCTGGTGCCCGCCACCAAGCCCTGAGGCGCTCCCGCCACGTCTGGATAGGATGCCGACGTGGACCAAATCTTCTGGTGGATCATTGGCGGCGTCATTGCCTGCCTGCTCATTGCGACCGTCGTCATCTGGACGGGCAACCGGCGGGCGGTGCCGCCGGCCGAACCGACCCCCGAGGTCTCGCCCGAGACGGGCTCCGACCTGGAGCCGGTGCAGCCCGAGGCGGGGATCGAGGTTCCCGAGGCGGCCGGCTCCCGGCTGGCCCGGCTGCGTCGACGGCTGGCGGGCAGCAACAATGTCCTGGCCCGCGGGCTGGCGGACCTGCTGGCCCGGGACCGGCTGGACGAGGACACCTGGGATGACTTCGAGGCGACGCTGATCGCCTCCGACCTGGGCGTCGGCCCCACCACCGAGCTGGTGGGCACCCTGCGCAAGGAACTGGCGATCGACGGGGTGAACGACCCCGGCCAGGCCGCCACCGTGCTGCGCCGGGAACTGGTGAACCTGGTGGATCCCACCATGGACCGTTCGTTGAACCTCACCGGTGCCGCCGGCAAGCCCGCCGTCGTGATGGTGGTGGGGGTCAATGGCACCGGCAAGACCACCACCTGCGGCAAGCTGGCCCGTGTGCTGGTGGCCGAGGGGAAGACGGTGCTGCTGGGTGCCGCCGACACCTTCCGGGCCGCCGCGGCGGAGCAGCTGACCACCTGGGGTTCCCGGGTGGGCGTCGAGACCGTCCGGGGTGAGGAGGGCGCCGACCCCGCGTCGGTGGCCTACCGTGCCGTGGAGCAGGGGATCGCCGACGGCGTGGACGTCGTCCTGATCGACACCGCCGGGCGGCTGCACACCAAGACCGGTCTGATGGACCAGCTGGGCAAGGTGAAGCGGGTGATCGAGAAGATCGCCCCGGTCAGCGAGGTGCTGCTCGTGCTGGATGCCACCACCGGTCAGAACGGCCTGGTCCAGGCCCGGATCTTCCGCGACGTGGTGGAGTGCACCGGCCTGGTGCTGACCAAGCTGGACGGCTCGGCCAAGGGTGGGATCGTGGTGCAGGTGCAGCGCGAGCTGGGCGTGCCCGTCAAGCTGATCGGGCTGGGCGAGGGCGTCGATGACCTCGCGCCCTTCGAGGCCGACGGCTTCGTCACCGGCCTGATGGGGGAGTAGGCCATTGCGCGGCGGCCCCCCGGCCCACAAAATCACACCAAGGATGTGAAATTAGCGACCCCCTCTGTGAAAACGGTGGGGGTCGCGGCATGATGGAGCCATGACATCAGCGTTGATCAGCCAGGCCTTGGAAACTGCCACCGACACCAAGAGCATCATCACCGGGCGAGGCGTCGTCGCCCAGACCGGTCAGGTCTTCCGGGAGTGCTTCGGTGATGCCCGCGCGATCCTGGTTGCCGACCAGAACACCTGGGCGGTGGCCGGGGAACAGGTCCGGGAGAGCCTCACCCGTGCCGGGGTGGAGTTGGAGGAGCCGCACGTCTTCCCCGGCACCCCCACCCTGTACGCCGGCTACGAGAATGTGGAGATCCTGCGGGAGGTGTTGCGCGGCGTCGACGCGGTGGCCGTCTCCATCGCGTCGGGCACCCTGAACGACCTGACCAAGCTGGCCTCCGGCGAACTCGGCCGGCCCTACCTGAACGTCTGCACCGCCGCCAGCATGGACGGCTACGCCGCCTTCGGCGCCTCCATCACCCGCGACGGCTTCAAGATCACCCGCAACTGCCCGGCCCCGACGGCGCTGGTGGCCGACCTGGACATCATGGGGGCCGCGCCGCAGCGGCTGACCGCCACCGGCTTCGGTGACCTGATCGAGAAGGTGCCCGGTGGTGCCGACTGGTTGCTGGCCGACGAGCTGGGCGTCGAGGCCGTCGACGAGTATGTCTGGGGCCTGGTGCAGGGCAACCTGCGCACCGCACTGGCCGACCCGGCCGGTTGTGCCGCGGGCAAGCCGGAGGCGATCGAGGCACTGGCCGAGGGCCTGTTGATGAGCGGCCTGGCCATGCAGGCGCACCAGTCCTCCCGGCCCGCCTCCGGCGCCGGCCACAACTTCAGCCACCAGTGGGAGATGGAGGGTCACGGTCTGGACTGGGAACCGCCGCTGAGCCACGGCAACAAGGTGGGTCTGGGCACTGTGGCGGTCTGCGCCCTCTACGAGCAGGTGCTCCGGCTGGAGATCGACGCCGTGGACGTGGACGCCGCCGTGGCCGCGTGGCCCGATCCCCAGGCCAATGACCAGCGCGTCGCCGCCCTGCAGCCGATCGAGGCAATCCGGGAGGCCGCGCTGGGCCAGTCGCGGGCCAAGTACGTCGCGCCGGACCAGATCCGCCAGCGGATTGAGCTGATCAAGGCCCACTGGCCCCGGATCGTGGAGCGGGTCACGCCCCAGCTGGTCACCGCCGACGAGGCGGCGCGGATGCTCCAGCAGGTCGGCGGCCCCTCCCACCCGTCGCAGATCGGGATCAGCCAGGACAAGCTGAAGCTGACCTACTACCAGGCGCAGACCATCCGCAGCCGCTACACCATCCTGGACACCCTGCAGGAGCTCGGCCTGCTGGGGCAGGTGATCGACAGCCTGTTCGCCCCCGGTGGCTACTGGCACGAATACCCCGCCGTCGGCTGAAGTCCGCCCCGGGTGGCGGCGGGGCGTCGCCACCCGGGAGGAGCCGCTTGCGAGTAGCATCAGGGCGTTGAAGACCCGACGCCGGCGCGCCGTCCCCCCGGACAGCCGCCGCACGTCATGCTCGTGAGGGGACCCCATGGCACGTACCGCGGTGCTGATTCCGTGCTACAACGAGGAAGTGACGGTGGCCAAGGTGGTCCGGGACTTCCGCGCCGCCCTGCCCGAGGCCGACGTCTACGTCTACGACAACAACTCCACCGACCGCACCGCCGAGATTGTCACGGAGCTGGCCGCCGCCGATCCGCGGGTGCACCTGCGCCGGGAGTACCGTCAGGGCAAGGGCAATGTGATCCACGCCATGTTCCGCGACATCGACGCCGACTGCTACGTGATGATCGACGGCGATGACACCTACCCGGCCGACTATGCGTCGCGAATGGTGGAGCTGGTGCTCACCGACCAGGCGGACATGGTGATCGGGGACCGGCTGTCCACCACCTACGCGACGGAGAACAAGCGGGCCTTCCACGGGTTGGGCAACACCATGGTGCGCGGCCTGATCAACTGGCTGTTCAAGGCCCGCATCACCGACATCATGACCGGCTACCGCGCCTTCTCCCGGTCCTTCGTGAAGGGCTTCCCGGTGCTCTCCCGCGGCTTCGAGATCGAGACCGAGATGTCGATCCACGCCGTCGACAAGAACTTCCGGGTGCTGGAGGTGCCGATCAGCTACCGCGACCGCCCGGCCGGCTCCGACTCCAAGCTGAACACCTATTCCGACGGCTTCAAGGTGCTGCGCACCATCTTCCGGCTGTTCAAGGACTACCGTCCGCTGGCCTTCTTCGGCACCATCGCCGCCCTGCTGGGGCTGGCCTCGATGGGCATGTTCCTCCCGGTCTTCGCCGAATACCTGGACAGCCACACCGTGCCCCGTTTCCCGACGCTGATCGTCTCCACCGCCCTGGCCATCGGGGCTGCCCTGTCCTGGGCCGTGGGGCTGATCCTGGACGTCGAGGTGAAGAAGCACCGGCAGCTGTATGAGGTGGTCACCAACTACCACGAGCACCTGGCCCGGCTGGCGACGGCCCAGCTGGACCAGCCGCGCGAGGCCAGCTCGCCGGCCACCCCACCCGTCCCGCCGGCCGTGACGCCGATCACCGGGGCTGCCTCGTGAGCCGTCCGTCGGACACGGCCGTGGGCGTGCTGCTGATGGTGGCCTCCTCGGTCTTTGCCTGCACCGGGCAGCTGCTGTGGAAGCTGGGAGCCCAGGGCGCCGGCTGGCAGATCGCCGTCGGCTTCCTGCTGTATGCCGTCGGGGCGCTGCTGATGCTGGTGGCCTACCGCTTCGGTGAACTCTCGGTGCTGCAGCCCATCCTGGGCCTGTCCTATGCCCTGAGCCTGGTGCTGGGCGCCTGCTGGCTGCACGAACGGATCACCGCCGGCCGCCTGTTGGGCGTCGCCGCGGTGATCGCCGGAGTGGCCCTGGTGGCCCGCGGCCAGGCCCGGACGGAGGCCTGAGATGCTGCTGGGCCTGGCCCTGCCGGCCGCCGTGCTGGGGATGACCATCCTGGGGTCGGTGGCCAGCCTGATGCTGAAGATGGCCTCCGGCAACACTCGTTCGCGCGACCTGCTCACGGACTGGCACTTCCACGCCGGCGGCCTCGGCTACCTGGCTGCGGCGCTGATCAACATCTGGGTGCTGCGGCACCTGGACCTGTCCGTCGTGCTGCCGCTGACGGCCCTCACCTATGTCTGGACCCTGCTGATCGCCCGTGCCTTCCTGGGGGAGCGGCTCACCTGGCGCAAGCTGGCCGGCGTCGGGCTGATCCTGCTGGGCGTCGTCCTGATTGCGAGCACCTGATGATCAGCGAACTGCCGCTGCGCCGGGTCGGGATCGTCGCCCTGGTCACCATCCCCCTGGCGCTGCTGTTCGGCTACCTCAACCAGCCCCGGCCCAATACCGTCGCCACGGGGCCCGGCCCCCTCCACCCGGTGCTGGCCTGGTTGCTGCTCAGCCTGGGCATCCTGCTGGCCCCACAGCTGCGCAGCCGGCTGGCCTGGGTGGCCGCCGGTTCCTGCGCCGTCGTGATGACCCTCGCCCGGCTGGTGGGAGCCCACTTCTGGCCGGCCCAGCACCCGCCCTTCGAACGGCCCGGCTGGCTCTGGCTGCCCCAGGCACTCGTCGACCTGGCGGTGCTGCTGTCCCTGGCCGTCCTGGTGCTGCTGGCGCTCGGCCAACCCCGGCGTGCCCTGCGCTGGCGTCGCTGGGGACGGGGCCGGACGCTGGCCGCCGGCCTGGCGGCCGTGGTGGTGATGCTGCTTGCCTGGACACCCTGGCTGTTGATCTTCTACCCCGGCCTGCTGGTGCGGGACTCCTGGAGCTCCCTCCATCTGGGGCTGGGTGATTGGCCGATGAACAACCATCACCCGGTGCTGTTCAGCCTGTGGGTGGGCCAGTGCATGCGCTTCGCCCGCTGGTTCGGCGGCGGACTCACCATGGGAGTGCTCATCTACTCGGTGGTGCAGGCCGTGCTGCTCGCCACGGGCCTGGCGACGGTGGTGCTCTGGTTGTGGCGCCGGCTGGGCCGCTGGCCCGCCGTGCTGTCCCTGGTCTTCTTCGCCCTGTCCCCCCAGATCGCCATGTGGTCGGTCACCGTGCACAAGGACACGCTGTTCGTGCTCTGGATGACCCTGCTTGCGCTGCTGATGACGGAGACGGCCCACCGCGGCCTGGCCTGGCTGCTCCGCCCGGCTCCGCTGACGGCCCTGGTGTTGTTGCTGCTGGCCATCGCCTTCTCCCGCAACAACGGCCCCTGGGTGGGGGTCGGGCTGGTGGCCCTGCTGATGGCTTTGGCGCTGCCCCGGCTGCTGCGGCCCCGACGCGACGGGTGGCGGTGGTGGCGGCTGCCGCTGGCCGGGGCCGTGGCCCTGGGCACGGTCTTCGCCGTCCAGGGGCCGGTCTACCGGCAGGCCGGGGTGATTCCCGGCGAGTACGTCGAGACGGTCGGCCTCCCGCTGCAACAGCTCACCTGGGCCATGGCCTACGGCCGCACCACCCCGGAGCAACAGGGGCTGGCGTCCAACCTGATGCCGGTCCAGCGGATGCGGGAGACGCTCACCCCCACCATCGTCGACAGCGTGAAGTTCGACCAGGAGTTCAACACCGAGTGGCTGAACCACCATCCCGAGGAGTTCATGGGCCTGTGGCGGGAGGTGTTGCCCGCCAACCGGCTGGAATATGCCCAGGCGTGGTACGGCCTGGCGGGTGGCTACCTGGACCCGAATGTGATGTTCACCCGGCACGACCCGGGCACCACGCTGGGGGCGGCCGGGCTCACCGTGGAATCCCGCGACCTGCTGGGGCCGCTGGTCCAGGTGCCGCACCTCAACCATGTCTCCACCCGCGTCGCCCGTCGGGTCACCTCCCAGCCGGGGATCAATCTGCTCTACAGCATGCCGCTGGTCTTCTGGCTGTGCGCCCTGGCCGCCCTGGCGGCGCTGCTGGCCCGACGGCCGTCGGGAGCCCTGCCCTTTGTTCCCTTCCTGCTGCTGGTGGGCACCCTGCTGCTGGCGGCCCCACTCACCGACTTCCGCTATGTGGCCGCGGGGCACGTGGGCCTGCCGGTGCTGCTGGCCGCGGCATGGATCGGCCGTCCGGTGCGCCCGGTGGGCCCGGCCGACGACGAGCACTGAGCCGGCCCGACCCGCAGGCCCCGGCCTGGCGTCTGGCAGCGGCGGCCCGCCCGCGGCTGGCCCACTACGCCCCGTGGGCCCGGGCAAGTATTGTTGGTGTGATGGCTGCGCGCCCACCGGGGCGGCGCGGCACCCGCTGACGCGAAGGACAACCAGTGTTCGACACTCTCTCCGACCGGCTTGCCACCACCTTCAAGGGGCTGCGCACCAAGGGCAAGCTGACCGAGGCCGACATCGACGCGACCGCGCGCGAGATCCGGATCGCCCTGCTCGAGGCGGACGTGAACCTCGCGGTGGTGAAGGAATTCGTCGCGAACCTCAAGGACCGCTGCCGCAGCGAGGAGGTCTCGGCCGCCCTCAACCCGACGCAGCAGATCATCAAGATCGTCAACGAGGAACTGGTCAACATCCTCGGCGGCGAGGACCGCACCATCCGCTACGCCAAGACGCCGCCGACGGTGATCATGCTGGCCGGCCTGCAGGGCGCCGGCAAGACCACCCTGGCCGGCAAGCTGGCCATGTGGTTGAAGTCCGAGGGCCACTCGCCCCTGCTGGTGGCGGCCGACCTGCAGCGCCCCAATGCCGTCAACCAGCTGCAGATCGTCGGCCAGCGGGCGGGGGCGCACGTCTTCGCGCCCGAGCCCGGCAATGGCATCGGCGACCCGGTCGCCGTGGCGCGCGCCTCCATCCTGGAGGCCCAGCGCAAGCTCTACGACGTGGTGATCGTCGACACCGCCGGCCGTCTGGGCATCGACCAGACGCTGATGCAGCAGGCCGCCGACATCAAGGCCGCGGTCACCCCCGACGAGACCCTGTTCGTGGTCGACGCCATGATCGGCCAGGACGCCGTCAACACGGCGCTGGCCTTCGAGGAAGGCGTCGGCTTCGACGGCGTCGTGCTCACCAAGCTGGATGGCGACGCCCGCGGCGGCGCCGCGCTGTCCATCGCCCGGGTGATCGGCAAGCCGATCATGTTCGCCTCCAATGGCGAGGGCCTGAAGGACTTCGACGTCTTCCACCCCGACCGGATGGCCAGCCGGATCCTGGACATGGGCGACATGCTCACCCTGATCGAGCAGGCCGAGAAGCACTTCGACCAGGAGCAGAGCCGCAAGGCCGCCGAGAAGCTGATGTCCGGCAAGGGCAACGAGTTCGGCCTGGGTGACTTCCTGTCCCAGATGCAGCAGCTGCGCCGGATGGGCCCGATGAGCAAGATCTTCGGCATGCTGCCCGGGATGGGCCAGATGAAGGACCAGATTGCCAACATCGACGAGAAGGAGATCGACCGGATCGAGGCGATCATCTACTCGATGACCCCCGCCGAGCGCGACGACGTCTCCATCCTCAACGGCTCCCGGCGCGCCCGGATCGCCAAGGGTGCCGGCGTGCAGGTCAGCGACGTGAACAACCTGGTCAACCGCTTCGTCGAGGCCCGCAAGATGATGCAGTCGATGGCCGGCATGATGGGCGGAAAGGGCGGCGGAATGCCGGGGATGCCCGGCATGGGCGGTGGCGCCCGCAAGCAGGCCAAGAGCCAGGGCAAGAAGAACAAGAAGGGTCAGAAGGTCTCCGGCAATCCCGCGAAGCGGGCCGCGGCCGCCCAGGCCAAGCCCACCGCCAGCGAGATCGTCGACGCGGGTGCGGCCTTCGGCGTCGGGGCGGGTGCCCAGCCCACCGAGGCGGAGATGGCGGCGGCCATGGAGAACTTCCAGCTGCCGCCCGAGATGCAGAAGATGTTCAAGCAGGGTTGATCGGCGGTCCCCGAGCTTGTCGAGGGGTCGGTCCGGCACTGTTGAGGGTCGGCTCGTCGTCGGTCCGGGAGTCTCTGGCGCTGCGTCTCGTCGACACTCGCTCGCTCGCTTCCCCTCCCCAAACCACCCTGCCGGAAGCAAACCTCGAAACAACCACCCC